>CALXXO010000017.1 GCA_944392705.1 uncultured Spirochaetaceae bacterium | reverse complement strand
GAAGAGCAGGTACATCAGTACAAAAGCGGCTCCACCGCAACGCCATGTGATGTATAGGAAACGCCAGACGTTTCCAAGTCCTATAGCACATCCTGCGGACAGCAGGATGAATCCAAGTCTCGATGATAGTCGTTCTCTTGCCATATCAGACCTTCTTTCCTGTATTTCTTTCCGGATATACCGGTTCGCTTGTATAGATCAGGCCAAGCTTCCTCAAGCCGGAAATGTCTCCATTCGATGGTACGTGGGTAAGGTGTACTTCCGCATTCTTGAGCAGTGGAAGCGCTTCAATGGCTTTCTTTGCATCCTCATCCTCGGAAGCGCTCATTGCAAGCGCAATGAGGATTTCATCGAGGTTCATGCTGACACCTTTGCCACTGAGGATATCCCTCTTCATCGCAGTTATGCTCTTGATGACAGAGGATGAAATGAGGTCCTTTTCCTTTGCAATCCCCGTCATAGCCTTAAGTGCATTGAGAAGAAGAGCAGAGCAGGCATGGAGGGTGATTGAGTTGTGCGCCGTGACTATGCGTCCATCCGGAAGCTCGATAGCAGCGGCACAGACTGTACCGTTCTTGCCTTTGCCTTCATCGATAGCTTTTTCGAGTGCTTCACGTGCCGGAACAACAACATTTCTGTCTTCCGGCTTGAGACCGGCTTTATCCATTATCGCGGAGATTCTGTTGACAGTTTCCTTGTCAGTCCTGCCTGAGACATAATCCGTCCTGATCTGGAAATAGCGGCGGATTATCTCCTGGTTCCCGGCTTCGCGGCATACATCATCATCCGTGATTCCAAAACCGACTCTGTTTACTCCCATATCGGTAGGGGATTTGTAGACGCATTCTCCAGTGATTCTCGTAAGGATTCTCGCAAGAAGAGGGAATGCTTCTAGGTCGCGGGAATAATTTACGGCAATCTTGTTATATGCCGAAAGATGGAAGTGGTCGATGAGGTTCACATCCCCGATATCCGCTGTTGCCGCTTCATACGCGATATTTACAGGATGGTCCAGTGGAAGATTCCAGACGGGGAATGTCTCAAGCTTCGAATATGTCGGCTTCATTCCCATCTTTGCTTCGTGGTACATCTGCGAAAGGCAGGTAGCCAATTTGCCTGATCCTGGACCAGGAGCTGTGACTATAACAACAGGGGCAGAGACTGGTATGTATTCATTTCTGCCATATCCCTGATCAGAGACAACCACATCGATATCTGATGGGTAGCCTGGGGTCGCCGGATGGGTGTATACGTGTATTCCCATTCTCTCAAGCTTGTTCTTGAAGACCGTTGCCGCAACCTGGTTCTCGAAGCGAGTTATGACGACTTTGTCGCACTTGAGACCATATGAAGCGAAATCATCAATCATCTTGAGTACATCTGCATCGTAGCTTATGCCGAAATCAGAGCGGATTTTCCTTCGCTCTATATCGCCAGCGTAAATGCATATAATGATATCCAATCTGTCTCCCAAAGCCTGGAAGACCTTCATTTTGTTGTTTTCGTCGAAGCCTGGTAGCACCCTGGATGCGTGCTTGTCATGAAGAAGCTTTCCCCCGCACTCTATATAAAGGTGTCCGGAAGCTGCCTCCCGGACCCTTTCAAGGATATATTTTGTCTGCTCTTCGACGTACTTTTTACTGTCAAAGCCTGTTTTATGCATCAAACATAGCCCTCAGCTAGCATAGCGCGGCTTACCTTCATGAAACCAGCGATATTTGCGCCATCGACGAAGTTGTTCTTCTCAGAGTACTTCTCAGCTGCATCGCTGATATTCCTGTAGATATTCTGCATTATGGTCCTGAGCTCTGAATCGACCCTCTCCCTTGTCCACTGCATACGTGCAGAGTTCTGAGCCATCTCAAGGCCTGAGACAGCTACACCACCTGCGTTTGCAGCCTTTGCAGGAGCAAGAAGGACACCGCTTCCCATAAGAGTCTTCTCAGCTTCGACGGAGCATGGCATATTTGCGCCTTCGCCTACAAGCTTGATTCCATTCTTTACAAGGTTCTTTGCATCTTCCTCGAGAATCTCATTCTGGGTTGCACATGGGAATGCATAGTCTGCCTTGATATCCCAGACAGGATTCGGCACTTCAGGATTGCGCTCGATATACTCGACGCCTTTGAATGCTTCTGCATATTCGCGGATACGACCTCTTCTTACGTTCTTGAGATTCATTATCCATCTGAGCTTCTCCGGTGTGATACCGCTCTCGTCGTATATCATTCCAGAGGAATCGGAAAGCGTTACTACCTTTGCTCCGAGCTCTGTCAGCTTCTCTACTGTATACTGTGCTACGTTGCCTGAACCGGAGACAAGACAGGTCTTGCCCTCGAAATTCATTCCGTTGCCATTGAGGATTGCTTCGGAAAGATAAACAAGGCCATAACCGGTTGCTTCTGGTCTGATGTTTGAACCACCGAAATCCATTCCCTTTCCGGTAAGGACTCCAGTGAACTGGTTTGTGATTCTCTTGTACTGTCCGAAGAGGTATCCGATTTCACGTCCACCGACACCGATATCTCCAGCTGGAACATCTGTATCTGCCCCGATATGTCTGTAGAGCTCTGTCATGAATGACTGGCAGAAGCGCATGACCTCGGCTTCGGACTTTCCTTTCGGGTTGAAATCTGAACCACCCTTGCCGCCACCCATGGGGAGACCTGTAAGACTGTTCTTGAAAACCTGCTCGAATGCAAGGAATTTCATTATTGAGAGATTTACGGAAGGATGGAATCTGAGTCCTCCCTTGTATGGACCGATTGCGGATGACATCTCAACTCTGAAACCTCTGTTGATCTGGACTCTGCCTTCATCATCAATCCATGGAACACGGAACATTATGACCCTCTCCGGCTCTGTCATTCTCTCGAGAATCTTGTGATAGCTGACTTCCGGGAGGTCTTCGATGATCTTGTCTATTGAGACAAGGAATGTGTAGACCGCCTGCTGGAATTCCTTCTGGTCAGGATCGGTCTTGAGAACGTGTTCATAGACACGCTGTGTTTCATCATGCATTGGCTTTATCTCCTGTTGCTGATGATAAAGACATTGATTGAAAAGGAAAAGAGCAGGACCCCCGAGTTGGCGATTTCACGGAAATTTTACACTCGCGAAACATATTATTAGTCCGAGGTGCATATAATACGCTGCCTGAATCTTCAGATAATATGTTAAACTCTGTGAAACGGAGGTTGTGATGAAAATCGGTATACTTACAAGTGGCGGAGATTGCCCGGGTCTCAATGCTGTGATCAGAGGATTCGCGAAGTGTGTATTCAACAACATCAAGGATGCAGAGCTGATAGGAATATCTGAAGGGTACCTTGGCCTGATTGAGAAAGATGCAAGGAAGATGAAGCCATCTGATTTCTCTGGCATCCTCAATGTCGGAGGAACAATCCTCGGAACCAGAAGGACTCCTTTCAAACAGATGACTGAAGAGGACCGCAATGGGCAGAGCCGCCTTGACTTGATGAAAAAGAACTATAAGGCGCTTGGGCTTGATGTGCTTGTCACTCTCGGTGGTGCTGGAACACACAAGACTGCTGCGCTTCTCTCCTCGGAAGGGCTTAATGTCGTTGGTATACCGAAGACAATAGATAATGATATCTGGGGGACTGATGTCACTTTCGGTTTCCATTCAGCTGTCGATATCGCGACGGAGTGCATCGACCGCATTCATACAACTGCGGCAAGCCATGGGCGAACGATGCTCGTTGAACTTATGGGAAATAAGGTTGGCTGGCTTACCCTTTATGCTGGTATTGCAGGCGGTGCCGATATAATCCTCATTCCGGAAATCCCATACAATCCAGATACTGTCGTGAAAATGGTAAAGCGACGCCTTGATTCTGGAAAGGCCTTTAATATCATCGCAATAGCAGAAGGTGCGATGAGCAAAGAAGAAGCAAAGATGAAGAAGTCCGAGCGCTTGGAGTTCAGAAACGGACGCGCAACAGGTACGGAGAAGCTTGCTGAATACATAGGTGCAGAAGCCGGGGTTGAGACCAGGGTTGTTGTTCCTGGACACCTTCAGAGAGGTGGAGCTCCTTCCCCTTATGACAGATTCCTGTCTACGGAGATGGGTTCGTTTGCAGGAGAGCTCGTAAAGCGTGGTAATTTCGGTGTTACAGTAGCTATGCGCGACAATCATGTCACATACAACAAGCTTTCGGATATCGCGGGTAAGACAAAATCTGTTACGGAGAATGACCAGCGTGTTGCGATGGCTAGAGCAATCGGAATCTATTTTGGGGACGAGTCGTGAAGATTGCGGTTATTGATTTCTCCAGTACATCGCTTTCCCTCCTTGTGGAGGAAGTCAGCGGCGAGATGATGACTCCTGTCGTTGGGCTTAGAAGATCTGTTTCGATTCTTGGCTATCTTTCCAAGAAGGGCAAGCTATCGGATCGTGGAATCGAGAAGGTTGTTGATTCCATAAAATTCCTTATAGAAGCTGCAGGAAAGGTCGGGGCGGATTCGGTGAACATCATCTCCACGGCATCTATGAAGATGATACGTAACTATGGAGAAGTTGTTGCTGCTGTAAAAGCGGGCACAGGGCTTTCGATTACTAACCTCGATGGTCAGGCGGAAGCCTATGCCGATTATATTGCAAACAGGGAGTATATAACTCTCGGGTCTTCATTATTGTTGGATATAGGAGGGTATTCATCTTCGATAGTCGATATGGCTAACGGTAGCATGGCATCGATGTATGCCCTCGATATCGGACCGGCAGCGCTTTTCCAGTCTTTCGATGGAATGTATCCGGAAAAGGATGATGTAAAGAAAATAAGAAAGAAAATAGATAAAGCACTGGAGAAGAATATGGTTTTCCCGGAGAGGACATTCTCAAGAATTATCCTCGTCGGAAGCAATGCGGAGGCCCTGTACAGCGTCTATGCCGATTACTATGCAGTATCAGATCCATCGCTGAAAACGATGGACAGAAAGAAACTAAGAAAACTTATCAAACACCTCATCATATCGGAAGACAGAGCCCTTATTCTCATCAGGAATGTACCGGAAAAAGTCCATATGCTCATTCCTGCTGCAATTCTTGCACATGAGATAGCGGAGATTTATTCTGCCGGTGAGCTGGTTGTTTCAGATAAAGGAGTCAAGGATGGCTATCTGAGACTCCTTGTGGAGGAAAGCAATGTCTAAGGAAAGCGGAGCGGCAATCAGGCCGCCTTATATCAACAGGGAATATTCATGGCTTCAGTTCGATAAAAGAGTCCTTGATCAGGCGAGGGATGCGTCGAATCCTCTCCTTGAGAGGTGCCGCTTCCTGTCTATATTCATCTCCAACCTCGATGAGTTCGTGAGAGTAAGACTAGGCTCTTTGCTGAATCTCGAGCTTCATTCGCCGAATTATATCGATAATAAGAGCGATATGAATGCACGCGAGCAGATCGATATGATTCTCTCGCTTCTTCCAGGGCTGTATAAGAAAGCCGATGAGACTTTCGCAAAGCTCCGGAAAGAGCTCAAGGCTGCCGGTGTCGATATCCTGATGCCACAGACCATCTCTGAGTCGATGAAGACCAGGGCTTTCAAGTATTTCCAGGAGAATATGGTTCCATTCCTTTCTCCGCTTGTCCTCGATGCAAAACATCCTATGATAAGGTTCGAAAACCAGAGACTTTACCTTGTCCTCCGCCTTGAACGCGATGGCAGAGAGATGTTCGGTGTAGTCTCAATGGGCAGAAGGATATCAGATCTCATAAAGCTCGGAGGAGGAAAGAAAGTAAGGCTTATACCATCGGAAGCGCTTCTTTATCTATTCGGGGACCTTCTTTTCCCAGGTTCTACGGTAAAAGAGAAATCCCTCCTCAGGGTGACACGCAATGCGGACTTTGAAGCATCTGTCGAGGATGCGGATATCGAATACGATTTCGATTTTTCCAAGCTCATAAGAAACAAAGTCGAGAGCAGGGGAACCCTTGCTGCGGTCCGCCTTGAGATGAATACACCATCTGAGGATCTCAAGCAGTTCCTGATCAAACATCTTGGCATAAAGAAGAATCAGGTATTCCTTGTAGGCGGTTGTTTTTCTTACAAGTATATGTACCAGCTTGATGAATTCTTCCCAGTTGAGATGCGCTCACAGCTCAGATACCCTGCGTTCAAGGGAAGTGTTCCCGCAGGCCTTCAGCGTGGGAATATGATAGACACAGTCCTCCGTAAAGATGTCTTCCTGGCTTATCCTTTCCAGACGATGGACCCTCTTCTCTGGCTTCTGGAAGAATGTGCCGATGATCCGAGAGTGTCTAATATAAAGATTACGATTTACAGGCTTGCAAAGAATTCCAGAGTTGTCGCGGCCCTTGTCCGTGCGGCTGAGAATGGAAAGGATGTGTCCGTCGTCATGGAGCTCTGTGCGCGCTTTGATGAAGAATCGAATCTCAGTTATGCAGAGCAGCTTCAGGAAGCTGGGTGTACTGTTTTCTATGGGATGGAAAATTACAAAGTACACTCGAAAATCATTTCCATTGTCCTCCAGGATAATGAAGGTGTGAGGTATATAACGCACCTTGGAACTGGAAATTACAATGAAAGCACGGCTAAGCAGTATACGGATCTCAATATAATAACATCCGATAAAGACATAGGACTCGATGGTGTCGCTTTCTTCCGCAATCTTGCAACGCTCAATATGGATACAAAATACCGAAAGCTTCTGGTTGCTCCAGCGACCCTCAAGACCGGTATACTTGCTGCGATGGATAAGGAAATCGCGAAGGGAAAGGATGGTTCAATCACCTGTAAGATGAACTCCCTTTCCGACAAGGATATGATTGATAAGCTTGTCGAAGCTTCGAAGGCTGGGGTAAAGGTCAAGCTTTTAATACGCGGTATTGCCTGTCTGCTTCCCGGAGTTCCAGAGCTTACCGATAACATTACAATTCTCAGCATTGTCGGTCGCTTCCTTGAACACTCGAGAATCTACAGCTTTGGCTCGGGTGAGATGTATATCTCCTCTGCAGACCTTATGACGAGGAATATCGATAGAAGGGTAGAGATTGCAACGCCTGTCCTGGATTCAAAGATAAAGAATACCATCCTGAAGATGCTTGATATAATGTTCCGGGACAATGTTAAAGGACGAATGCTTTTGGGCGATGGCCACTATGCGGCTGTTCCTGAAAGTGATGTTCACATAGACTCGCAGGATAAATTCCTTGAGCTATTTAGGAATGGTAAATCATATCTATGACAGTTGGAGAAAGGGCTTTCGGGCCCTTTTTTTTGAAGCCATATTGAACGTCTTCTAGGAAAAGGTACCGCCCTTATTGAGGAGCCGAAATGGTGTGGAAAGACAACAACAGCTGAGCAAATTGCCGGAAGCATCCTTTATATGGCAGGCCCCGAGAAAGAAAATCAGAATCTCATGATGGCAGAGATTAATCCGAGAAGACTTATGAATGGTAAAACTCCGAGATTGATTGATGAGTGGCAGATTGTGCCAAAGCTCTGGGATTTGGCTGTCAGAGGATATGGTTGCTTGAATGATATCCGATATGGATATACAATTATTTTGGTAAAGGAGAGTAAAATGATTGCAACCGTTTCAAAATGGGGAAACTCTCTCGGAATAAGAATTCCTTCGAAGATAGTAATGGCCACCGGTATTTGTGATGGCGATAAAGTTGAGATTACAGGCAGACCGGATGGAAGTTTCGTCATACAGAAGAAAAAGAAAGATGCAACGCAACTGAAGGCTTTTGGAGTGCTGCATAGATATGCAAATCCCGATCTTATCCCTCTTGAGGACAAGGCTTTTGGGATGGCCATGGAAGAACGGTATGGGAAGGGAGAGTAATGTACATTGATACCAATTATCTTCTTCGGTATATGTTGAATGATATTCCTGAGCAGTCCAAGATGGCAGCAGATATAATAATGGATGGGGCTGAGATATATCCTGAAACAATCCCTGAAGCCGTATATGTCCTGCAGAAGATATATAAAATAGACAGGAAGAATGTATCATCTGCTCTTCTTGATGTACTTGATGATATAACTGTTGAAAGAAAGGATCAGATTAGAGAAGCTCTTATGCTGTTTTGCCGTACTAGACTTGATTATATTGATTGCCTTCTTCTTGCCGGTTTCTTATCAGGAAAGAATGACTTCGTCACATTCGACAAAAAACTTCAGAATAGAAAGAAGACTTTATCTTCCAATGAAAAAAAACTGACCAAACTACCGCCTGAAGTATGCTGAGAGTGCCATGTAGACACTCCCAGCTTTGGTCTCAGATTAGGAGATCTGCATATGCCTTCAGAAGTTCATCGCCTTCGCATCCTGCAAGAACTTTCTTTGCAAGGACCTTGCCGAGCTGAACTCCTTCCTGATCAAAGGAGTTGAGGTTCCAGATGAATCCCTGGAACATTACCTTGTTCTCATAATGGGCGAGGAGGGCTCCGAGAGAGGCTGGAGTGAGTTCTTCTCCGTAAATCAGGGAAGAAGGCCTGTCTCCATCGAACTCCTTGTTCGGATTGCTGTCATCTTTGCCGCGTGCAAATGCTGCAATCTGGGCAGATAGATTAGCATTAAGTTTTGTCTGGCTGTAAGAACCTGCAGTGATGATATCCTTACCATACTGGCACTTTCTGAATCCGATGAACTGGAGCGGTATGATATCCGAACCCTGATGCAGAAGCTGATAGAACGAATGCTGGCCATTTGTTCCCGGTTCTCCGAAGATTACAGGTCCTGTTGGATAGGAAATCTTCTCACCATCCCTGTTGACGTGTTTTCCATTGGATTCCATATCGAGCTGCTGGAGGTGTGCGGGGAAGCGTGAGAGAGCCTGGGAGTATGGCAGGATTGCTGTTGATGGATATCCCATGACATTCCTGAGATAGAATCCAGCAAGTGCATCCATAAGTGCTCCGTTCTTTGTTATGTCACACTCAGTTGAGAGCACATCCTCTTCGTGCGCGCCATCGAGAAGTGCGCGGAATGTATCAAAACCATATGCAAGGGAGAGGACAACGCCGCCGACCGCGGATGTAGATGAATAGCGGCCACCGATATAGTCATCCATGAAGAAAGCCGCAAGCATTGATTCATCTTTTGCAAGTGGGGATGTTTTGCTTGTTACAGCTACCATATGCTTCGATGGTACAAGACCTTCCACTGGTGAGCTCTTAAGTGTCTCAAGTACAAGGTCGCGGTTTGTGAGCGTTTCCTGCGTTGTGCCGCTCTTCGATACAAGGATGAAGAGAGTTGTCTCGAAATCAAGGCGTTCAATTACAGCTGCAGCATCATCTGGGTCCACATTTGAGATGAACTCACCTTTGAGCTGTTTTACATTATTGCCATCCGCCCATCCCTTGAGCGCAAGGTATAAAGCTCTTGGACCAAGATCCGATCCTCCGATTCCTATCTGGCAGACTGTCTTGAAAGGTTTGCCTGTAGAACCTGTGATTTTTCCGCTTCTGACATCTTCCGAGAACTTTTTTATCTTCTCGAGCTCGCCTTTGTAGAACTCATCCTTATCTTCACCATCCGCTTCAATCTTCTTGCCGAGAACGTTTCCTCTTGTCAGGTGATGGAGAACAAGGCGTTTCTCACCTGTATTCATCATTACTCCGGAGAGAATTTCCTTGTATTTGCCTACAAGATCAATCTCATCTGAAAGAGACTGCAGGAGGTTGACTGTCTCATCTGACAGTGGCATAGCAGCCCAGTTGTATCTAAGCCCTGCCCCCATCTTTATATCGTGTGTTTTTACACGCTCTGGGGTAAGCAGTTCCTTTACAGTGCTCTTCTTTCCATCAAGAAGGGCTTTGAATCCTTTTGTCTTGTCGAGATTCACGTATTCCATTCCTCACTCCTTTATTTCCGGAATCCTTGTATTGAAGCTCTCTAGAAGATCCTCTTTTGTCATTCCTTCCCTGAGTATGACGAAGATGGTATCATCGCCTGCAACTGTTCCTAGTATTTCAGGAAGTGCAAGCACATCAAGGGCAAAGCCTACGCTGTTTGCATGACCTGGTCTGGTTTTGATCACCCCGAAGTTTCCAGAGAACTCTATCGAGATTATACCTCTTCTTACGTCCTGTATGTAGCTTTTCTCTGATTCGCTAACAAGATCGCTTTCTGGAAGTGTGTAGTAATAGCCTGACCATCCATCTGAAATCTTTCCGACTTTGAGCATCTTGAGATCCCTTGAAAGAGTAGCCTGTGTGACATTGTAGCCTTCCTTTCTTAGGAGCTCGAGAAGTGTGTCCTGGTTATCTATTCTATTGTTTCTTATCAGTTCTTTTACGACTGTGAGACGGTTGTGTCTTTCTTTCATTAATCCTCCAGAATTGCATAAGTATGCATATCTTATGCAATATTACAGCTTTAACCGATAGCTTGCAATCGGTAATTATGAATCATCATGCATTGCTCATAGAGAAAACTAAAAGTGTAGAGATGGGCAAAGACACATATGAAAAAGTTCTATTTAAAGTGAATTTTTCTTCGTGTTTTTATTTCGCATCTTTCCTTGATTCTGCCTTCTTCTATGGCAAGAATCGGCTATTAGCATTATGATTTGTCTAGCTTCAGGAGGTAGAAATGATTGCTCTCATCGTTGTTCTTGTTATTGTATTGTTGATTATAATATGGGGCATATCATCATATAATTCGCTTGTAATGCTCCGGAATAAAGGTGATGAAGCTGAAGCTGGAATAGATGCACACCTGAAGGAAAGAGCAGATCTTATCCCCAATATAGTTGAGACGGTGAAGGGCTATGCTTCCCATGAGAGCGCTACTCTTGAAAGTGTTATTGCTGCAAGGAACAAGGCTGTGTCATCAAACGGTCCTGACAGAATGAAAGCTGAGAGTGAGCTTGATAGTGCGCTGGGACGGCTTTTTGCTGTAGCGGAAGGGTATCCGGAGCTGAAAGCCAATCAGAACTTTCTCGACTTGCAGAACCAGCTTACACGAATAGAGACAACCCTTGCTAATGCGAGAAAGTATTACAATGCGGTTGTCAGGGAATACAATGATAAGATTATGGTCTTCCCTTCATCTCTCATTGCTGGTGCTTTTCACTTTGCTAAACGTGATTACATAGAAATTGACGAAGCAGACAGAGCAAGGACAGAAGTGAGGTTCTGATGAAAAAACTGGCGATTACTGCCATACTGCTCTTTGCGCTGTTTCCTTTATTGGCAGAGAATTTCAATGTTGATTACTATGCCGTTAAAATCGTTGTTGATAAAGCGCGTTCTATGGATATCAAGGAGACGCTCACCCTCGATTATACCGTGCCATCGCATGGTTTCTATCGTGATATCCAATACAGCTTCCAAGGTGGAGTTAAAGCCGATGTTGACATCATATGGACATCAGAACCTGTCCAGGAAGAAAGGGATGGCACATATCTTTCTCTGAGATTCGGCGACCCTGATAAGCTTATATCCGGTGGCCCCCACGCATATGGCGTCCAGTATGAATTCTCCCTCGGCGCCGATTCCTATGACGATTACGACGAAATCTATTACAACATTGTCTCTCCGGATGCTTGGGATACGGATATTTCCAGGCTCATATTCTCCCTTACTCTTCCGTACCCGGTTGATCCGGATCGTGTCTGGATAACTGCAGGGCCCTATGGTTCGGGTCTCGAGCTTCCATTCACTATATCGGACGATGGCTGCACGATAAGTGGCCGTTATTCATCCCTCCCGAAAGGGTATGGTGTTACGCTTCGCGTAGAGATGGAGGATGGCTATTTTGATGAAGCCGTTCGCCCTTTTAACTGGGTAAAGCTAGGTTTTTATCTATCCATCGGATTGTCTGCAATCATGGTTCTGGTTGCACTTATTGTCTGGTATCTCAAAGGAAAAGATGGCGAGCTTATCTATCCTGTACGGTTTGATCCTCCTGAGGGAATGACACCTATGGATGTAGGTTATGTCTATAATGGTGAGCTGGATGAATCGGCGGTCTCTGCAATGCTCATTTACTGGGCTGATAAAGGTATTATTACCATAACCGACAATGGAAACGATGATTTTGTTTTCACAAAGCTGATGGAGCTCCCTGATTCTGCAAAACCTGCAGAACTGCAGCTTTTCTCAGCTTTCTTCGCCGCTTCAAGCTCTGTGGATGCAAAGGTCCTGAGAGTTTCTGGATTTTCGTCCAAACTCGCTTCCGTAAAGAAAACGGAGGAAGAAAGCTTCTCTGGTGAGAAATCGCTTGCATCGCCTTCTTCCATGAAACTTAGGAAGCTGATGATGAATCTCGGAATGATTCCAGTTTTGCTTCACTCTTTATTATCGACTCTTGTAGAACCGGGTTTTGCGACCATTTTTGTACTTGTTCCATTCTTCATGGCATTTATGATGCTGCGCTCCTTTGCCACAGTTGCAGAGAAGAAGATGAGGAGCGGAGGATTCAGGTTTTCAATCATAACAGCGCCGTTGTTGTTCATGGTTTTCATCTGGTTCTTCGTTACATCTGCTCTTACTTCATTCGGTGTGGGGTACCGTCTGGTTGCTCTCGATACCGGAGTATTCCTTGTCGCGCTGTTTGTGTATATGCATTTCAGCGCTGCAATAGCAAGGCGCAGTGAATATGCAGATAAGCTCCTTTCGGAGGTGCTTGGTTACAGGGAATTCATAGAGAAGGTAGAAAAGGACAGGATTGAAAGGCTTTCCAAGGAAGATCCTCAGTTCTTTTACCGTGTTCTTTCATATGCTATGGCCCTCGGAGTAGAGGATAAGTGGGCAAGGGCATTCAGTGGAATCTATGTGGAACCGGCCGCCTGGTATTATGGCAGGGATCTCTCCGATATCTATGTACTGTCGTCATTCTCAAGAAGATGGAGACACGTCTATGCTTCGTCGATTGCTCCACGAAGGAACGGAGGAGGGGGCGCGAGGACTTTCCGTGGCTCTTCCGGATTCTCCGGTGGCGGATTCTCCGGAGGTGGAGGTAGAAGCTGGTGATTGCGCTTCTTTTAACCTTTATCTATGTCCTTGCAGTACTGGCTGTAGCCTATTTGCTTGAGAAACAAGGTATCATTGGCGCTGAGGGTGTGAGGAAATTGGTTCATATCCTCGTTTCCTTCACAGTTTTTCCCATTGCATATTGCATTACCGAGCCATGGGCAAGGCTCATTGGCCCCGCTCTCTTCATATTCATAAACGGATTTGTCGGAGGAAAGAGTGGTGAACGGATGATGGGGCTTGTCTGCTATCCGTTCTCGATGCTGCTTCTTGCCGCATTCATGAACAGAGGTCTGCTGTCTCCAGATGCCCTGGTCGTTGGTATTCTTTCAATGGGGCTTGGCGATGGTGCTGCGGCACTTGTCGGGATGCGATGGGGAAGGCTTAAGATAGGAACAAAGACTGCTGAGGGCTCTGCAGCAATGTTTATTGTCACATTTTCTATATTCCTTATCTTCGGTGACAGCAGCTGGTATATATCTTTGCTTGCCGCCGTCATAGTGACAGCAGTTGAAGCAATGACACCACATGGCCTTGATAACCTTTCCGTCCCTATTTCTGCCGCAATCCTGATGGAGGTACTTTGATGTCCTGGAGCGCTTCATTGGACAGGCTATTCTTCTCCCTTCCTGTTCTATGGCGATGTTTGATCATCATTGCAGTAATGGCAGTTTCAGCTGTAGTGGCTAGAAAGAAGAAGTATCTGACACGCTCCGGTACAGTTGCTGCAGCGATACTTGGTTTTGCCGTGATGTATATTGGAGGAATTTCTGGGATTGCAGTATTCCTGTTCTTCTTTCTTTCCTCCTCCATCATAAGCAGGATTTCCAGACAGAATGAATATATTGCCCAGAAGACAAATGAGCGCAATCTCATGCAGGTTGTTGCTAATGGTCTTCCTGCTGCGCTTTCATTGATTCTTTATCGTATATCGCCATACCCTGCAGCTTTTCTTGCGGCCTTTGCTGCCGCTGTCGCAGAAGCACAGGCTGATACATTCTCGGGGGAGATCGGGAAGCTAAGCCATTCCGATCCCGTTTCGATAATAACCTTTACACGTGTTCCCAAGGGTCTTTCGGGCGGGGTTACTGTACTGGGGTTTGTCGCGGGTGCAATGTCTGCTTTTCTTATCGCACTGCTTTTCATGGGGACCTTCGGATGCTCCATCTCTCAGCTCCTCATAATCGCGTCATCAGGCTTCCTTGGCTCTGTGCTGGATTCGTTTCTGGGTGCCACTCTGCAGGTACAGTACAGGAGGAAAGATGGTTCAATAACTGAGAAGGAAGAGGAGAATGGCGAAGCTAATACAAGGGCCAGGGGTATCAAGTGGATGGACAATGATATGGTGAACCTGCTTTCGGGACTTTTTTCTATGATGATTGCTTCTTCGTTTATTATGCTCGGATGATTTTGGTACGGATAAAAGATATAATAATGCAGGATTATTCTTGTTTGGAGGGGATATGAAAGCATTATTCTTTTGTGCCGTTTTATGCTTTTTGTTGTTTCTTACATCTTGTGCCAGTATTTTCTCTGGTTCGATGGATGAGGTATCTATAACATCTGAACCTGCAGGGTCGCTTGTTGTAATCAATGATATTCCATATGGACATACGCCTTTGTCTGTAGAGCTAGAAAAAGGAGAAACATATAGAGTTGAAGTATCTTCTGATGGATATGAAACTGGATATGCAGTCCTTTCAAATAAGCTAGGTGCAGGATGGATAGTTCTTGATGTATTTACAGGACTTATCCCTTTGATCGTTGATGTTGTTACTGGAGCATGGAATAGTTTATCTCCAGATTCTGTTTATGTTGTTCTTGAGCCTGTAGTATAAAAGGGCAGGAAATTAACTTTAAATGAAAGATTTGATATCAATCTTGCCGTCTTCGGACTTTATATATATCTTATCTGTTGGCAGCATTCTGCTATCTGAAAAATTATAAGGAGATACATAGATATGGCAAAGCAGCTTCAGTTCAATGAAGAGGCCAGAAAGTCTCTAGTAAATGGTGTTGAGAAGATATCCAAGGCAGTTATGACAACTCTTGGACCAAAGGGAAGGCTTGTTCTTCTCGACAAGAAATACGGTGCCCCTACAGTGACAAAGGACGGCGTTTCCGTTGCACGTGAGATCGAACTCGAGGATCCGTTCGAGAATATGGGAGCACAGCTTCTCAAGGAAGTTGCAGCAAAGACCAACGATGTCGCAGGTGACGGAACAACAACAGCTACAGTTCTTGCATGGTCCATCACAAAGGAAGGCATGAAGAGCGTTGCTGCAGGCGTAAGCCCAATGGGAATCAAGAAGGGTATCGATAAGGCTGTCGAGGATGCTGTTGAGTGCATCAAGGGGCAGGCTAAGATGATCCAGGATAAGGAAGAGATTGCACAGGTCGCATCTATTTCCGCAAACAACGATAGGACTATCGGCGACGAG
The DNA here is from genome assembly GCA_944392705.1 of uncultured Spirochaetaceae bacterium. GTDB lineage: Bacteria > Spirochaetota > Spirochaetia > Sphaerochaetales > Sphaerochaetaceae > Ornithospirochaeta. The sequence continues at coordinate 10,836 of CALXXO010000017.1, read as the reverse complement.
ATTGCAAATGCAATGGACAAGGTCGGCAAAGATGGTGTTATCACAGTTGAGGAGTCCAAGACAATCGAGACAACTGTTGATTTCGTAGAAGGAATGCAGTTCGATCGTGGCTACCTCTCCGCATATTTCTGCAACAACAGAGACACAATGACAGCTGTTCTCGACAATCCGTATATTCTCATCTATGACAAGAAGATTTCTGCAATGAAGGACCTTCTTCCGATTCTTGAGAAAGTTGCACAGTCAGGCAAGCCGCTTCTCATCATCGCAGAGGATGTAGATGGCGAAGCTCTTGCAACACTTGTTCTTAACTCAGTACGTGGAACACTTTCTGTTGTAGCAGTCAAGGCTCCTGGCTTTGGCGATAGAAGAAAGGCTATGCTGGAGGATATTGCTATCCTTACTGGCGGTCAGGTAATTACAGAAGAGCTTGGAATGAAGCTTGAGAGTGCAGATATCTCAATGCTCGGAAGGGCAAAGAACATCAAGGTTGAAAAGGAGAACACAACAATCATCAATGGTGCTGGTTCTTCCGATGCTATCCGTGATAGGATTGCTCAGATCAAGATGCAGATTGAGGATTGCACATCTGATTACGACAGAGAGAAGCTTCAGGAAAGACTTGCTAAGCTCGCAGGTGGTGTTGCAGTTGTCAACGTAGGTGCAGCAACAGAGGTTGAGCTCAAGGAGAAGAAGCACAGAGTAGAAGATGCTCTCAGCGCAACACGTGCAGCTATCGAAGAGGGTGTTATCCCTGGTGGTGGTGTTGCTCTTGTTCAGGCTGTCAATGAACTTCAGAAGAAGGATCTTTCCGCTCTCACAGAGGAAGAGAAGGTTGGATACAAGATTGTTATCCGTGCTCTCGAGGAGCCTATCAGACAGATTGCAGAGAATGCAGGTGTTGATGGATCCATTATTGCTGATACTTGCAAGAAGGAGAAGAAGGGTGTTGGCTTCGATGCTAATGCAATGAAGTGGGTCAACATGGTTGAAAGCGGTATCATCGATCCTGTTAAGGTGACAAGATCTGCTCTTCAGAATGCAGCAAGCATCGCTTCTCTGATTCTTACAACAGAGTGTGCAGTAACAGATATTCCTGCTCCAGAACCGGCAGCTCCAGCTAATCCGGGAATGGGCGGAGGAATGATGTAATATAAACATCATACTTGATAGCACAGGCGGCAGGGCTCAGGCTTTGCCGTTTTTCTTTTAGCAACTTTGCTGGAAGGTAATTATGGACAAGGGAAAATAGGGGAAAATAGAGGAGAATTTCCCCTGTTTGTTTTCACTTTGCCTTTCATATGCTATATTCTTTGTATGGTAGAGAAACCGCCGGTCATAAAGAAAACATTGAATAAATCTGTGATTTCAATTCTCCTCGACTCCAGATACCGTAATCTGATTGAGGATATAAATAACAGATATCAATATTGGGATAAAGTAAAATATAAAGTCCCTGAAGGTTTTGCAAAAGAGGATTTCTGGTCAGCGATAAAATTCACTAGGCAGGGGAGGCTCCTGAGTTTTGCGGGTAAGTCTTTCTCTTTAAAGGAAACGAATTCCATGCAGCGAATGCTTCATGAGTTCGATTTGAATTTTGGGGGGACATTGCTCTCCTTAGATAGTATTCCGACAAAAAGAAGGGAGTATTATATATTAAGCTCAATAGCAGAAGAAGCAATTGCATCAAGCAAAATGGAAGGGGCAGTTACAACTCGTGAAAAGGCAAAGGAAATAATCCGTACACAAGCCAAACCTAAAGACAAAAGCCAGAGAATGATAGTGAATAACTATGAAACGATAGAGTATCTTAGGGCAAACAGAAATTCTGTTCTTTCAAAAGAATTTATCTTAGAGATTCATCGGCGTATTACTGAAGGAACTCTAGAGAACCAAGAGGATGAGGGGAGATTCAGGGTAAATAACAATATAGTCGTTGCAGATAGTGTTTCCGGAGATGTTGTACATTTTCCCCCAAATTGTTCTTCCATAGAAAGCGGAATAGATTCACTTTGTGATTTCGCAAACAACAATGGAACGGAGTTCATACATCCAATAATTAAAGCAATCATAATTCACTTTATGTTTTCTTATCTTCATCCGTTCGTAGATGGAAATGGTAGAACTGCCCGCTCTCTATTCTATTGGTTCATGCTGAAAGAAGGATATTGGCTCACAGAGTTCTTATCGATTTCACGAAATATATACAAGACAAAAGCACAGTATGAGAAAGCTTTTATATATACAGAATTGGATGGAGGAGATCTCGGTTACTTTGTTCAATACAACCTCAATGCCCTGCAAAAATCTTTCAATGATTTAAAAGAATATCTTAACCGAAAGCAGATAGAGGAGGATTCTCTTTTTGAATTCAGGAAAATACCTGAAATAAATGAACGCCAGGCACGGATTTTAAAGCTATATAATGATAAGCCCAATAGCGTCTTCACCTCCAAAGAACTTGTAACTTCTCTTTGTGTTTCGGAGAAAACAGTAAGGACTGACCTTGAAAAGCTGGTGGATCTTGGATTCCTTGAAAGGCTCCCCAAGAATAAGCGACTTATTGGTTATATTATTAGCTCTGCTTTTGATTCCAAGATAAAGGAAAATAGGGGAAATTAGAGGAAAATTTCCCCTATTTGAATTTCCCTTATGTAATTGAAAATCAAAAAAGAATCCCTTGCGGAGCTTATCCGGAAGGGATTCGATAATTGTGTCAGATTTTCTTCCACCTTGGGAATGAGTATTCACCTCTATAGTTTGAAGCATTGTAAATCGGGTATTTTATCGGATCGTATATTTCCCCGTTCTTTGTGATGGTCTTTCCAGAAGGAGTATATACATACATCCTCTTCCTGTCCCAGAGGATTATCTCATCGCGGTTATCGCCGGTGATATCCAGAACCTCTGCACACAGAGTAGGGTGTCCGTCATCCGGTAGACCGACTGCATGATTTCCGTATCCATCAATCATGCCGACACTGCCATTCATGAGAATCAGATCCTGGCCAGAGCCATCCCAGTTCACAGGTGTTATGATATTCCCGTTGCACCTCATCTCGTGGGCCCACAGCTCATTTCCATCGCAGTCGTGCATATAGATGATTCCGTTGTTTCCCCAATAGGTTGTGGTGCAGATTTCAAGGCCTTCTCTATCAGGCATATAATTCCCCACACTGATTCTCTGTCCATGGCCATTCACATCTTTGACGAGAATGTTGCCATCGAGGTCCAGCAGCATGAAACCTTCCCATCCCGATACAATGGCAATGCGCGGCGGCTTATCCGGATTCATCTTCCCTATGATGATTTCATCGGTGTGGTCATTCTCGAATGGAAGCGACCACATCAGAGAGCCATCATGGTCAATCATGTTGTAGCAGGCATAAATCTCATCCTTACCATCTCCATCAATATCCAGAGAGTAGGGGAAATGGCCTGTGTTGTATTTCGAGAATGTCCAGATAAGGTTAAGCGATGAGTCATAGACCCAAATCCTTGAATATCTATCCTTGATAAGGATATCCGAAGGTCTATCCTTGCCTGTGACATTGACAATTCTTATCGCATCGACATTAAGGCGCGTGAATGCATACCTGCCGAATTCAAGACCCGTTACAGTCTCCGGTGGCGCGGTAAGCTCCGGGGAGGGCGCTTCGCTCAGAATCTTTCCAGTACGTCCGTCGAGGATTCTGATTTTGAAATCCCAGACTGCAATGACTTCATCAATGCCATCATTGTTTATGTCATATACCTGGAATGGCAGATCCGTTGTCAGCTCGATAATATCATCATTATCGCGGGGTTCACCGATTTGCCAGAGTACCTCTCCAGTCTTGAAGCTCACGGCCGTCATGCAGCTGATGAATGGATAACGGTCCTTGAATACTCTTCTCTGGTTCTGCGCCATGACGAAGAAAAGCTCGTCAGTGCCCGTGAGATGCCCGAATCGTATCTGCCTGCCGGCTCCGAAGTCCTTGAGATCATATGTCTTCCAAAGCTCGGGCCTTGGAAGTCTTGATTCAAGTTCAAGGCTTTTCCTTCGCTTTGAGTTTTCAGTTGCAGCAATTTCCTCTGCAACCTTCTCGGAAGTATGAACTTCCACTGTGTTGTATTGTGTCGGAATTGCGGCAGAGAGTGCTATGCAGCCCTTCTGATACGATGAATCCTCTGCTTCAATCAAGAGCTTGCCGTCATACGAGCAGGAAATCGCATTTCTTTCAACTGTGACAGATAGTGTGTGGAACTTGTCTGTGTCCAGCTCGATAGGGGCTGTTGCAAGGATTTTCCTGTCCTTCTTGTATACCCTCACAAGTTCCATTCTGTCCGTTGAGACAAACAGCCCATAGTGCATAAGGCTTGTTGTGTACCTGAAAAGCACTCCCGCGATTCCAGTTCCTATCATTGGGCGGAAATTCACAGTTAGAGTGTAATCGGTCCAGTCAAGGCTACCGGCTCTGAGAGTCGGTATAGCCATAGCCTTTTCTGTGTCCACAAGCCTTGTCTGCTCCATCAGATGATTTCCATCCAGGCATGGAGATGTGACAATCCATGATGGGCCTTTGTAGCTCCAGTCAGCAATCGGATCGAACCAGATTCCTTTGAATCCTTTTTCCGGATAGAAATGATATTCTCCCATCGCGGAATGATCCGGATCGTAGGGAAATGCACCAGTAGAAAAAGCAGTAAAATCTTCTACAAGCAATCTCTCTTCTTTTTCTACCATTTGACCAGATCTCCTATTTTGACAGGAAGTCCGGAAGCAATCGATTTGTTCGCAGCGATACCGATAAGCGCGGATTTTATTCCATCTTTGTAATCTGCAGCTCTGTGGAACTGGTCATATGGTGGTTCCGGAAGGAAGATATCATCGAGAAGAGCGGGGTCTCCACCGCCATGTCCTCCAGCCTTTTCCTCTATCTCCACATCATATGCCTTGCCGAACATCGGACACACTCTGATTCTGTGGAAGACTGTAGCGCCTTCGTCGTTCTTGTCGCCACCTGCATTTATGTATGGCTTTTCCAGTGCTGTATATTCGATTCTTCCCTTGTCGCCGTTTATCGAGACATTGAAGCCTTCCCATGGCATATAGGAGGTGAGCGAGTAGGACATCTGAACGCCATTCTTGTATTTTACAAGTACGTTCATTGTATCCTCGATGCTTATATCATCGGAAAATACGCTTCTATCCCTTATGTATCCGGCATCGTCTTTTTCCGCATCGAGATAGAGCGCTTTGAGCGTTGGCTTTGCTTCCATATCGATAGCAAATGGATCGTCTTTTGCAGCTTCAGATCCATGGCAGCGATAGTAGAACTTCTCGACTCCACGGCGCTCTGCGGCAGCCTGTCCGTAGAATGCGAGATTGCCGAATGCGAATACCGTATCAGCTTCTGTTCCAAGCCAGAAATTCACAAGATCAAAGTGGTGTGTCGCCTTGTGGACAAGAAGTCCGCCGCTGTTGAGCTTATTCCTGTGCCATCTGCGGTAGTAATCAGCACCGTGATCTGTATTCAGGAGCCATTCGAAGTGTACAGAGGTAGGCTTTCCGATAACTCCGTTTGCGATAAGTTCCCTCATCTTGGTATGGTGAGGTGCATAGCGGTAATTGAATGCTACCCTAATATGTCTGCCTGTTTCATTTGCAACATCGATTATCCTCTGAGCTTTCTCTTCATTGATGGTTATAGGCTTCTCCGTGATAACATCGCAGCCCTTCCTCATCGCCCTGACAATGTAGTCATCGTGCGTCCTGTCAACAGAAGTAACGATGATGATATCCGGATGTGTCTCATCAATCATCTTCTCGAATTCGTGAGGAAGATACTCTGGAACCCTCTTTGCTCCAAGTTCTTCAAGCACACTGTTGGCGTAATCCATCCTTGTGGTGCTTAAATCACAGAAACCTACAAGCTCGTTGATATCCTTGTAAGTTGTTGCAATAGCTTCATAGTACATTCTGGCCCTTCCGCCAGTTCCTACTTGTGCATAACGCTTCTTCATGGCAGTTTCCTCATAAAAGCATTAAAAGGCTTTTGATAAAGTATAAATCCGTATTTTCATAATTATGTTATCAAAAAATATGAATCAGATTGGACTTTTTCGGGATTCAGTAGTCTATTCTTACAGTATTCCGAACCTTCTGCATATACTCTGAAGGTGGAATACCCGACTGTTCCTTGAAGAATCTTGAGAAATACTGAAGGCTTCCGAATCCGAGATTCCAGGCAATTTCAGAGAGCGACAGCTCAGTGTGCTGAATCAGTTTCTTAGCCTGGTCATACTTGACTTTGTTGACGAACTGTATTGCTGTAAGCCCCGTTTCCTTCTTGATCATCCTGTACAGATAATCCTTATTGTATCCGCACTCACTGGCAAGTTCAGGAAGCGTATATTTACGGTCTATGTTTTTGCCTATGAATTCCGTCACATCCTGCATTAGCTTGCTCTGGTATACCTTCCTTTCGGTCTGCTCAATCTTCGGATAAGGTGTCAGGCTCCTTGATCTGCGGGCCATGAGGGATAGGACGGACAGGAGCAAGGCATTAGATAATTCCTTGTATGAAAATAATTTTTGATAACCCTCTGTCACAATATTGGAAAACAGGGAGAAAAACTGGCCATCTTTGTCGTCAAGGCTTGTGCTTATATATGAAATCAGACGTTCCGCTTCTTCTCCGCTTGCTTCGAACTTCAGCTCCAGTGTCTTCATTCCGCCTTCCGTATCGACAGAGAATTCATGGGTGCTTCCACGCCTTATGAAGAATATGCTGTTCGGGCCGGCATGGTATGTCACGTTGTCGATTATTATCGTGGCCCGCCCATCGTAGACCAGCTGTAGCTGATAATCATCCGGATGATTATGGAAAGAGACCCCACCTCCATGCCTGTAATTAAACCTTCCCGAGAATGTCAGCTTCAGATTCATAATCTCCTCCTGTCCTATTGGTGATGCATTTTATCATAAGCTTTGTACTTTTTTGTTATAAAAAACAGTGAATAATTTTTCTATACCTCTGAAAAAATACAAGCTTTTACAGCTTTTTGGACAATATAGAATCCTGAATCTGCTTCTATACTATCGGAAAAGGATTCTAACTCATTAGTCCCAAAAGGAGGGTATATGAAGAGATTTCTGCTTTTTCCTGTAGTCATGATTCTGGCTTCCGCGCTGGTATTTGCCGGTGGAAGTTCCGAGTCCGATGAGCCTGTTATCCAGCTGGCAAGTGCAGATAATACATATGGTCTTAGCACTGACCCTGATATGCAGCAGTCGATAACAGATCTTATCGAAGAGAAAACAGGTGTGACTGTAGAACCGATTATTCCACCGCTATCAAGCTACTCCGATAAGATTTCCACACTCGTAAACAGCGGTGATATCCCTGATGTTTTCTCGATTGCACAGGCTATGGTCAAGGTTCCTCAGATGGCAACAAGAGGACAGATTCTTGATCTCACCGACTATATCGCAAATTCGGAGAAGATTAAGTCAATCATACCTGATTCAGTTCTTTCGATTCCCGATATCGGTGGACGCAACTACTTCGTTCCATATAACTATCCTAAGTCAAAAGGCCTTTTTATCAGGCAGGATATAATGGACCAGTATGGAATCAATCTTTCCTCCACGCCTACAACAGAGGAATTCCTCACAGAGATGTCAAAGCTCAAGGGAACTGGTATCGAACCATTCACATTCCCGAAGTGGATTGACAACTTCCAGTTCTTCTACAACTCATTCGGAGCATGGGGCGGAGTATACCTCAGGGATGGAAAGTATGTTGATGGTTTCCAGGAACCAGAGATGAGGGAAGCCCTGGCATATCTTCATGAGCTCTATGAAGCTGGCGTTCTCAACACAGAGTTCATCACAACTGAAAACAGCCAGATGAGAGAGAAGGTCTATACTGGACAGAGTGCTGGAGATATCGACTACGTCACTAACTACATCAATTACTTCCAGCAGACAGCTGCAGCTGGTAAGCCGACTGAGATGCACGTAATCTATGCTCTTATCGGACCAAACGGTGATGGCGGAACTCTCAATGAAGCTACTCAGACAGCTCTGTGTGTATCTGCAAAGACTAAGTATCCAGATGAAGCTTTCAAGGTAATCGAGACTATCGTATCCGATCCAGAGCTCTATGCTGCTTTCTTCGGAATCGGTCGTGAGGGCTATCATTATACTCTTGGCGAGAACAATGAGATTGTCCCGACTGACAAGGCAGCCAACTCCGGTTACAAGTACACTCTTAACTACCTCTCTGATTCTTTCATCGACTACGATCTCGATAACCTGTCATTCTCTCTCGACGAGGAGACGCTCTCCGGAATCAGAAGACAGCGCGAGATCATCGACGAAGGTGGCAATTACCTTGGTCCTAACCACTCTGCTGATGTTCCTGTTGGAATCAGCGATGAGTATGACAGAGTATCTCCTTCGATCAAGAGCACAAGAGAATCCATTGCAGCTAAGATTGTAATCGGTTCTGTAACTCTCGATGAAGGTATGGCTGAATACGAGAATTTCTGGAACTCAATCAACGGTCCGGAAATCCTGGAAGAGCTCAACGCTTCTCTCTGATAACTATTTCAAATGCCGAGGGGCCGTCCTCGGCTCCTAGGAGATGAGTATGATTAGTCCCAAGGCATTTGATGAAGCTGTTTCCAAAGCGCGGGAGATAGTGTCCCGCATGACTGCGAGCGAGATGTGCAGCCAGCTGCTGCATTCTTCTCCCGCTATCCCCCGGCTTGGAATTGCTGAGTACAACTGGTGGAATGAGGGTCTTCATGGAGCTGCAAGATCCGGAACGGCCACCGTTTTCCCACAGGCTATCGGCCTTGCTGCTGCTTTCGATGTTCCGATGATGAGGAGCATAGGAGATATCGTCTCGACAGAGCAGAGAGCAAAATACAATACATTGTCAAAACTTGGAGACAGGGGCATCTATAAAGGCCTTACTGTCTGGTCTCCGAACATCAACATATTTCGCGATCCGAGATGGGGTCGCGGTCAGGAGACATACGGGGAGGACCCGTATCTTACCTCCCGTCTCGCCGTTGCATTCATAAAGGGATTGCAGGGCGATGATGAGAACCACCTTAAAACAGCGGCCTGTGTAAAGCATTTTGTTGCTCATAGCGGGCCTGAAGCTGAGCGCCATCACTTCAATTCTGTCGTCAGTGAGAAGGATATGGAAGAGACATATCTCCCAGCTTTCGAAGATTCCATCAAGGAAGGGGATGTGAATGGCGTCATGGGCGCATACAGCGAAATCAATGGTGAACCTTGCTGTGGAACCCATATGATAGAAGACAAACTCAGGACAGAGTGGGGCTTCAGGGGGATTTTCATCTCTGATTGCTGGGCAATCAGGGATTTCCACGAACAGCACCACTATACTCAGAGTCCTGAAGAATCCGCAGCCGTGGCTTTGAAAGCTGGCTGTGATATCAATTGCGGCTGCACATATAGAAGCCTTGAGAAGGCTCTGTCTAAGAATCTGATAACCAAAGATGATCTCAGAGAAGCCGTTGTCAGGGCTTACACTACAAGAGTCCTTCTCGGAATGGCCGGCGATGATGCATATAGCGATATTTCATTCGACTCAATCTGCACACCAGAGCATCTCGCAAAATCGGCAGAAGCTTCCAGGAAGTCCCTTGTCCTTCTTAAGAATGATGGACTTCTCCCGCTGCGGAAGGATAGCCTTAAATCTCTGGCTATCATCGGGCCTAATGCGGATTCCAGAAGAGCCCTCTGGGGGAATTACCATGGTACATCGATGTGTTATCAGACGGTTCTCGAGGGCTTCAGGAAACTGATTGGCGATGAATGCAGGATTTACTATGCAGAGGGCTCTGCTCTGGAGAAAGACAGGGTCGAAAGACTAGGGGAGGGTGGTGACAGAATCGCAGAAGCTGTTGCGGCTGCATCCTCTTCCGATGCTGTTGTCCTCTGCCTTGGACTGGATGAGAGCATAGAGGGCGAGATGCATGATGATGGCAATGGCGGAATTGCCGGAGACAGAAAGGATCTTGGATTGTTGAAAGTACAGCGCAGGCTCCTTGAAGCTGTAGCAGGCTGTGGTAAGCCTGTGATACTTGTTCTCTTCTCCGGAGGTGGAATAGATCCGGAGATTGAATCTCTTCCCTCTGTCAAAGCTGTGATTCAGGCATGGTATCCAGGTGAATATGGTGGAATGGCTATCGCTGAAGCTGTGATGGGAGTTATCAATCCATCGGGAAAGCTCCCGATAACCTTCTATCGCAATTCTGCAACGCTTCCCGACTATTCCTCCTATTCGATGGAGAACAGGACTTACAGGTATTACAAGGATAATCCGCTTTATCCTTTTGGACATGGCCTTTCCTATACTTCTTATTCCTATTCCAATCTCAGTTTCGATGCTGAGAACAGAAAGGTTTCATTTGTACTGTCAAATGAAGGCCCGATGGATGGAGAGGAGGTTTCTTTCGTGTGGTGCTTCACAGATTCGGAAGATGCGCCTTCTAATCCCTGGCTCTGCGGCTTTGTGCGGAGTTTTGTTGCAGCTGGGGAGAGAAAAACAGTGACAGTGGATCTTGATAAGCGTCTTGGCACGCTTGTTGATCATAAAGGCGTACGGTATGTACGCAGTGGTAAATGGCGGATATATGTCTCTGGCAGCCAGATAGACGATTATAGTCTTTCGCTTTCTGGGAGCAATGTGCTCGCAGCAGAGATTGATATCTGAGGAGGGTTTTAATGGGTAGAAAAGTCGATAGCGTTGAGAGCCGCAGGCCATTCCTGCTGAGAGTGAAGAGACAGAAACTTCTGCTTCTGATGCT
>CALXXO010000016.1 GCA_944392705.1 uncultured Spirochaetaceae bacterium | reverse complement strand
GCCTTATATACAGCGCAGTCGTATCACCCTCCTCCGTTGGGTTTGTGGCGATTATTATTTCCTTGAAATCACCTTCATCAACTCTCTTCATCAGTTCAGGAAAAGAAAGGCTGTCAGGGCCGATCCCTCCGAGAGGGTTTATTGCTCCTCCAAGCACGTGGAAAAGGCCATTGTATGCACCTGATGATGAGATTGTCAGAACATCCTGTGGCTCTTCGACGATGCAGAGCAGGGACCTGTCCCTGTTCGGATCGGAACAGTATGTGCAGATATCGTGCTCCGTATAACAGCCGCAGATGGGGCATGGATGGATTTTATCCTTTATCTCGGCAATTGCCTTTCCCAGCGCCTTGTTGTAGCTGTCATCGGTCTTTATAAGATGATAAGAGAGCCTTTGTGCTGATTTCTCTCCCATTCCAGGGAGTCTTTTTATAAGATTCTGGAGTTCCTCGATGGCTTCCATCACTTTCTCTCGATATTCTGCAGGATATCCCTGGATTTCGCTTCCGTTTCCGCTTTCACTTTCTCGACAGCATCGTTGACAGCTGAAGCGATGAGGACTTCGAGGGTATTCTTGTCATTCATCGCCATGGCGCTATCGCTTATTGTGATTTTCTGTACAGCGAACTCGCCATTGACTGTGGCTTCGACAAGGCCTGCGCCGGAAGAGCCTGTTGCTGTTATCTTCGCAATCTCTTCCTTAATTGTCTTCATCTGGCTCTGGATCGAGCCCATTGTCTTCATTAGTTCGAATGGATTCATGTTTGGGAACATTTGTTTCCTCTTTCTCCTTGTCTTCAGTTTCTTTCTTTATGAGGGTTCCGCCGAAGAATGCCTTGAGCTCCTTCATTCTGGGGGAGAATTCCGAGTCTCCGTTATTCTTCTCCTCAAGCTTGAGCTTGATCATCGGATTCTCTCCGAATGCGGAAGCAATGGCCTTTGCCAGACTTTTCTCCTCGTTTTTAAGCGAGTTGTATGCTAGCGGTTTTGATGTTACGAAGGTGAAAATGCCGTCATTTTCATCTATTCGCTCAACGCTTGTTATATACCTAGCAGCCGATGGCTTTCCCATCTTTCTGAGCGCTTCTGCAAGTGCTCCGAGATCAGATAGTTTCAGGCTGAATGAGCCCTCTGATACTACTACTTCTTCTTCCGGCTCTTCTTCGGGTTGCTCCTCGATTTCTTCCTTCTTCTCTGAAGGTGCCTGTGGAGAGCTTTCCTTTATATCGGTTACGACAACGGACTGTCTTGGAGCTTTTATGACTACGTTGCCTTCTGCGATGCCCTTCTTCATATCCTCGAGCTTTTTGACAAGCTCTGCAGGTGCCACCATGGACGGCAGTACAGAGAGACGCAGAATCATAAGTTCTATCTCAAAGCGCGGAGATAGGGAGTATCGTACATCCCTGTAGAGGTTCAGGAAAGCCTTCAGCGCAGCTTCAATCTGCTCCTCTGTAAGGATTCCGACAATATCCTCGGGGATATCGGAGCGGACGGCACCGAGGATATCTGGGCGCCTGATTCCGCTCTTATATAGCATCAGGGTCCTGAAGAAATCCGCTGAATCCTTGATGATCTGCTCTGCGGAGACGCCAGAAGAGAAGAGGTCTGACAATGCATTTATCGCTTCTCCCCCCTGTCCTGTGATTGCTTTCCTGACGATATCAGATACGGCTCCGAAGCCAGCAATCGACAGTTTCTCCCTTATTTTCTGGAGTGTTATGTGATCCCCGGAGAAAGATGCTACCTGGTCGAATAGGGTATAGGCATCGCGCATCGATCCTGTGGATTCCCTCGCTATCCAGAAAAGGGCATCCTCGTCCGCTTTGATTGATAGGTCTTCCGCAGCGCTTCTCAGGCAATCTATGATCAGATTCTGGCTGATGAGATTGAATCTGAATTGCTGGCACCTGGACCTTATTGTAGCCGGGACTTTCTGTAGCTCGGTCGTTGCGAATATGAATATGATATACTCCGGTGGCTCCTCGATGGTCTTCAGCAGAGCATTGAAGGCGGAGGTTGAGAGCATATGGACCTCATCGATGATATAGATTTTATATCGAGAGGACTGCGGGGGGTACATGACTTCCTCTTTTATTGCCCTGATATCATTGACGCTGGTGTTCGAGGCGCCATCTATCTCTATAACATCAACGGCTTTGCCCTGTGCAATTGCAAGACATGAATCGCACTTTCCGCAAGGATGTGGTGTCGGTCCGTGTTCACAGTTCAGAGCTTTTGCGAGAAGCCTTGCTGAACTTGTTTTTCCAACACCTCTTGGACCGGAAAAAAGATAGGCATGGGCAATGCGTCCAGCTTTTATTGCATTCTCGAGCGTTGAGACTACAAAATCCTGGCCGACAAGTCGGTCAAAATCCTGTGGACGTTTTCGTGTTGCTGTTACTTCATAGGAAGCTGCCATTATTCCTCCGGTGGCTGATTATAGCATGGAAGAGTATCGAGGAAAAGAAAACAGCAGCAAATGGTCTCGGTCTCATGTACATTCCGCTTACCGCTGCTGCATTCCTGCCCTGACGGGGTTGGGCGGCGTACATAGCCAAGTATCTGCTGCTGAAAACGGAGAGGGGGGGATTCGAACCCCCGATGGCTTTCGACCATACACGACTTCCAATCGTGCACCTTCGACCACTCGGACACCTCTCCAGAGGTTTGTTTCGAGATGTTATCTCTTCGGAGAGAGAGGGATTCGAACCCTCGGTAATGCAGAGCACTACACCGGATTTCGAGTCCGGCTCCTTCGACCACTCGGACATCTCTCCACTTACGAGACCAAGAGGATTCGAACCTCCGACCCTCAGTTCCGCAAACTGATGCTCTATCCAGCTGAGCTATGGTCTCAAATGTTATCGGAGAGGGGGGGATTCGAACCCCCGGACCCGGGTTTAGCAGGTCAACTCCTTAGCAGGGAGCCCGATTCGGCCTCTCTCGCACCTCTCCTTGGTTTTTCGGAGAGAGAGGGATTCGAACCCCCGGAGACTTTCGCCTCAGCAGTTTTCAAGACTGCCACCATCGACCACTCGGACATCTCTCCAATTATTGGAAATCACCAATCAAGGACTGAATAATACTAACTGCTTCAATTGTTGTCAATGCTACCGGTGAAGCTGACGACAATCATAGCTTCTGCTATATTCAGATATATGGGGCTGAAGTTTGGAAAAATAGGCGAGAAGCTAAAGAAAACCATAGGAAAGTTCGGGAAAGAAAAACCAAGAGAACCCGAACCAGTGGAAACTGTCAGCGCTCCGAAGCTTTCGGATGAAGCTTATTCGCTTTTGAAGAAACTATATGAAGAACTTGGGCCAAGGCCAGCTGCATCTCTTTCATCAAAGAATGCTGCAAGAAAGATCTCTGAGGTGTTTGAATCATTCACAGAAGATGTTTCAGTGACAACAGGGAAGATTGTTCCACAGATAAACAGATGGATGCTTATCTCGGCTATAGTCTGTTCAGCTGTTGTTTTCATTTTTACTCTCATTGGTCTTCCTTATATTTCCCTGATTGCCGGTATTCTTTTTATCTTATCTTTCTGCAATGAACTAAGGATGGGCGAAAATCCTCTGCGCTCTCTGTTTCCCTCTTCAGAAGCCACCAATGTCCATGCCGTAATTGAGCCGGATGGAGTCGTTGAGCATACTATTGTATTTTCGGCCCACCACGATAGTGCCTCTATTTCAAAGAAAGCTGGAGATGGTATTTTCAAGAAGCTTTCCCTTCAGACAGGATGCGTTGGCTTCATCGTTCTTGTCTTCCTGTCATTTGTGGAGACCGCTGTTGAGCTTTTCACATCACGCCTTCTGTTGCCAGGCTTCATCGGCTGGATAATGGCACTCTTTGTTTTCCTCTCTTTTGCACTTTCGCTTTTCTCCATGCTCGGTCCCTTATTCACAGATGGTTCCTATACGGCGGGCGCTGGGGACAACCTTTCCGGTGTTTCCATTGTTGCGACGCTTGCGGAATATTTCTCCATGAAAAGAAGGGAAGGTAAGGGGCTTTCTTCGACTCGGCTTGTTTTTGCTTCTTTTGATGGGGAGGAATGTGGCGCTGCCGGGAGTCGTATATGGTATCAGGAGAATGCCAATATACTTGTGAATCCTGTTAATCTCAATTTTGATGGGATATATAAGCTTGAGGATCTTGCGTTTCTCTCGTCCGATGGAAATGGTTTCATCTCTCTTTCATCGTCCCTCGCTTCGAAGTGTTCTCAGATAGCATCTGAGATGGGGTATAAGGTCCAGACAGGGAAGCTTGGATTCCTTGGAGGGGCTACAGACGCAGCATCAGCTGCAACTTTCGGGATAAAAGCGACAACGCTCACTTCGATGGTGCAGAGCGAGGACTGTCCTGCGCACACAGCGGAGGATACTCCAGATAAAGTATCCCCAGAAGCACTTTCTGTAGCTATGTCCATCGCGATAAAACTTGCAGAGGATATTGATAGGAAGGAGGAGGGGAACAAGGAAAGGGAAGGCCTTCTCGATGGTGAGAGGAAATACAGGCTCTCTAGGTATTGAGTCTCTTTACGAGGATTTTTCCTTGCCCTATGTCTTCAGCCTCGCTGATGAGAGCGTCCATATTCTCCGAAGGAATGATTCCTTCAAGGGTTATTGAGATATCGAAGGATTCATTGGTCAGTGTTACAGATAGCGACTCAAAAAGTCTTTTTATAAGTGTATAGGCATTATATGGGATGACCATCGAGAATGCGCTTTTCTCGATAAGTGGTTCTGTCGGTACGATTTTAAGGACTTCTTTCGCGCTATCGCCATAGGCCTTTACCAGTCCTCCTGTTCCCAGGAGAGTGCCACCGAAGTACCTTACTATCGCTACTGTTATGTTTGTTATTCCAGACCCCTTCACGACTTCAAGGGCAGGTCTTCCTGCTGTATTCTTCGGTTCCCTGTCGTCGGATGAGGAATACATTGTCCCGGCTTTCCCTATGACTGCAGCATGGACTACATGAGTTGCATCAGGATGTTCTTCCCTTACGCTGAGCACAGCTTTCTTGACCTCATCCATTGTGGCTGTGGGGATAGCGATTGATATGAATCTTGATTTCTTTACTTCAATCTCGGCCATAGCTCTCTCTGTCGGAACCAGCATGAGATGATTATAGCGGAAAATAAAGGGGAGCCGCCAGCTCCCCTCAGTTCTCAGTCAGCAAGCATTGCCTGCATAGCGGCAGGATCGAATGCTTTTCCATCCATTGAACACTTTGTGATAGTCGTGACATTTCCGCCTTCGCCCGGAGTTGTCTTGGCTACATACACGAGAGATCTTTCATCGCCTATTATCGGCTTGTATGCTACATCGATATCATAGGAGACGGACTGCTCGCCTTTGAACATTCCTGAGAGATCCATATTGATTCTTACATGGCTGTCTCTTGTTACAGTGTAAACACCGAGCTTGTCGCCCTCGCTGTACTCGCCTTTGTTCTCATTTCCTGTAACGAGATTCGCAACTCCTCCGAATCCTGCGGATGCCAGAACTTCCTGCAGCCTGTCCTCATACTCTGCAGCTTCCTCAGCAGTTGGAGCGGGAAGGGATACAGTCTGGCAGGCTGTGAATAGCAGTACCAGCATGATGGCTACGACTGAATAAATCCTTTTCTTCATTTTCTTTCCTCCGTAATATTTTCAGGATAGGCGGAAAAATGCGCTGCCGAAATGCTGACAACTGACTGTTTTTCTCATTAAAACAGACTTATGGATGCCACCTGTGAGCAAAGAAATTGTCGTATTCAATCTCTTTAGCAAGGGTTCCGGAGAGTTCTGATAACCATCTCTCCTCGCTTTCATCCAGCTCTTTCAACGAGTCAAGTATTGCCATCTGTGAAATAGAGCTGAAGCCGGAAACAACGCACCAGGGATGCTGTGAATATACCCAGGAAAGGGCCTTTTCGGGTTTCCCATGGATTGTTTCAAGAATCTGTGGAAAAACCCTGGATGATGTTACTGGCAGATCTCTTCTCTCCCCGTCTATATCATCCCTCTGCAGGTATTTCCCTGAAAGTAGGCCTGCAGAGAGGGGAGAATAGGCTATCGTTTTTATTTCCATTGTTTTCTCATCTTCCCACCCCTTGCTCCAGAGAAGCGATAGAGGTCTTTCATGGTATTCCAATGGAAATCTGGAAATAGACCATTTGAGAAGCTGTGTGGGGAAATTAGATACTCCGATATGCTTTGCTTTCCCTTCTTTCTTGAGATGCACAAGTTCCTCTAGTGCTCTAGAGAGGGACTCTCCCTCGCATGGCCAGTGCAGGAGAAGAATGTCTATGTAATCTGATCCAACCCTTTTCAGCTCTGCTTCCACCTTTTTCCTCAGGGTGGGAACGGGCATTACCTTATCGATTATGCAGATGTCATCTTTGCCTAGTTCCCTCATTGCTGCACGGAGGAGGGAGGAAGCATCACCATAAGAATACGCTGTATCGAAGATGCGTATGCCAGCCCTGTAGGCGGATTTTATCAAATCCTTTCCCTCCCTCGGGGATAGTTTTCTCCTCAAAGAAGAGGGGGACAGATTCCAGAGCCCGAAGGCGGTATTACTCATCAATCTCTTCATCAACGCGGCTATCTATCATCTGTTTATCATCGAAGATGAAGTAGCCTGAGAACTTCTTGCCCTCCAGAGCCATAGGAAGCCATAACCTGTCATCTTCCCACATCGCGTTGTAGTCGAGGTCGGAGATACTTGTCCAGAATGGTTTTGTTTCCTCGCATTCATCTATGAGCGTACCGCTCCATGTTGATGTGAAGAATACATAACCGAGCATCCTTAGTCCGTCCTTGAACTGGAATCTAAGAACACCTCTTTCCTCCAGGTTGGAAACATCCAGGCCTGTCTCTTCCTTAGTTTCCCTTATCGCCGCTTCTGTCTTCGTCTCTTCCAGCTCTATATGTCCGCCGGGGGCATTTATGTACCCGGACCCGAGTCCTGTTTTCTTCTCAATCATCAGTATCTTGTCACCATCTGTGACATATGTGAGAACGCAGGTCTCGGTCGGTTCCCAGAGATCCCACTGGATATCATCGACAGATGTGGCTTTCACGAAATTTTCCTCGAGGATTTCCTGCGGAGTCTTTTTCTTGTTCTCCTCAGCCTGCTTCTCCTCCGGATGGGCTTCCCAGTAGCAATCCTGGCATAGATTCTCGTCGTATCCGAGTACTCTGTTGTAATCGAGCTTCTTGCCGCATTTCACACAGTGCAGTCTGAATGGCCAGAATTGTTTGCGGAATATGATTATCACTGCAATGCCCAGCACAGGGAAGAGCCAGCCTACCCATTCTGGCAATCCCCAGATTGTGGTCAGCGCTATCAATGTATAGATGACAAGGAAGTCAATCGCGATGAGTATTGTGGCCTTTCTCTTCTTCTCAGTCCTTGGAAATTTCCTCTGCGAGATATTTAGAAGGATTATGAAGAGCATAAGCCATGTGAACAGTTCTTCGAAAATATTCAGCAGCATTCTTTGAGATTATCAGGAATAATAGAGTTATGAAAGCTGTACTTTGTGGCACTGGCTGGCGAGCCATGTTCTATGTGCGAATTTCCCGGATGCTGCCGGAACTTCTGAGCCTGGTGGCCATCTATACAAGAACAAAGGAAAGAGCCGAACTGTTCTCTGAAGATCCATTTCCTGTAATGACAGACCTCTCCGAAGCGCTCTCTGTTCCCCATGATGCCGTGATTGTCGCAACGGGAAAGGATGTATTTTTCCCTCTTATGAAAAAACTGAAGGACAGGGGAGAGTTTGTTGTATCAGAAACCACTTTCCTTTCCCTTGATGATTCGGAGATGGAAGAGCTTTACAATATGAAAGGGGCGTGCGCTGAGCAGTATATGTACACACCTCTATATGCATCCATACTCAAGGGTTGTGAACTTGTAGGGAATATCGATCAGCTTTATCTTTCGGGACTTCACAATCATCATGCGGCATCGATTGCGCGTATTGTGCTCGGACTAGGAGATTCTATGCCTGAGAAGATTTCCTCCTTGGATTTTCCTTCCAGGGTAGTGAAGACTGGTGAGAGGAAGGGGATGGTGGCAGATGGCGTGGACGAGGAATATAGCAGAAAGCTGAGGGTTCTCAGCTTTGGGGACAAGCTATTCATCAATGATTTCTCTTCTAATCAGTATCACTCATATCTTTATGGGAAACGTGTAGAGATAAGGGGCAACAAAGGTGTGGTGACAGAGCAGGGAATATCGTTCTGTACCTCTGATGACCTGGCTCATTCCATGCCTTTTGTCTTCTATCGCGATTCATCGTTTGGCAATGGAAGCCTTACGCTTTCCCATGTTACTCTAGGGGAGCGTACAGTATTCAGGAATCCGTTCTATCCGGCAATGATGAACGATGATGAGATTGCGATTGCAATGCTTCTTAAGCGTATTGAGGATGGGATGGATTATCCTTCCATAAATTCAGGTATAATGGATGCCCGCCTTGGAAGGCTTCTATGAATGAGCAAAACGGCTATAATATCAAAGATAAGGAGAAAAGCCATGTCTATAGCTAAGTATATCGATCATACCCTTCTTGCCGCAGATGCAAGCAGAAGCAGTATTGAGAAACTCTGCAAAGAAGCTGCAGAGCATAAATTCGCATCGGTGTGCGTCAATTCCTGCTGGGTAAAAACAGCCAGTGAGCTGCTTTCCGGTTCTGGCGTCAAAGTCTGTACCGTTGTTGGGTTCCCTCTCGGAGCAATGGATACAGTATCAAAGGCTTTTGAAGCTGAAGAAGCTGTAAAGAACGGTGCTGATGAGATCGATATGGTAATCAATGTCGGATACATCAAATCTGGTATGCTTGATGAGGTTCTTGAGGATATCAAGGCAGTAAGAAAGGCCTGCGAAGGAAAGGTTCTCAAAGTCATTCTTGAGACCTGTCTGCTTACAGATGATGAGAAAAAGACAGCTTGCGAGCTTTCCGAGAAGGCTGGTGCGGACTTCGTTAAGACAAGCACGGGTTTTTCAAAGGGTGGAGCCACTGTTGCAGATGTTGCCCTGATGAAGAGCGTTGTGGGTGACAGGCTCGGAGTGAAGGCATCCGGCGGAGTCAGGGATTATAAGACGGCTAAGGCAATGATAGATGCCGGAGCTACACGTATAGGAGCAAGTGCTGGTATTGCGATAGTAAGGGAAGAGAATGCCTAATATCGAGAATACAACACCCGGTGCAGATTTTCTGAAATCATTAGGCTTCCCGACACTGGATGTCCATGAGTCTTTCACTCACTTCGATTTCACGACCCCCGGCCGACGTGTGCTTGTCATCGGGCCAATGGGATCTGGAAAGACTGAGTTTGCCGCCAGGATATGGCGCGATGCCGCAGTTGCGAGGAAGAAGAGCGAAAAGGTCAGGGCAATGACTTCGACGGGCGACCTGGACAGGAGGAAGATTTTCTTCATCCGCTCTGCTCTCGATGGAGGACGCTTCTCTGATTATCCAGAAGATGCTATGGCTTATCGTTCTGGATACATAAGGTGCGGGGAGAATATTGCCAGAATCAGGGATTCCTTTGGCTTCGAAGAGGTTTTAAGGGATAATCCAGAAGTCGGAACATATATAATCGATGAAGCATCCTTTTTCGATGAAAGGCTGGCATATGTTGCCAGGAATTACTCAATCGAGAAGGGCTGTATGTTCATTTTCCCTACACTGATTCTCAATTTCAGGAGGGAATTCTTCAATTCCACAGCCCGCCTTATGCTGGATATAGCGACGGATGTGATTCCTCTTACAGCATACTGCGAGCACCCTGATTGTATGTCCTCTGCTTTCTATACCTACAGGTATTATCAGATGGGGGAAGAGGAGTGCCCTTCGCTTTATTTCGATCCTCTTATCGTTGTTGGCGGTGATAGGATAAAGAACAGCGATCTTGAGCCGAACTATGCGGCGCGCTGTGAGAATCACCACTTCCTCCCGGGAAAAGAGTACACATTCTTTACTCTCAAACCGCTTGGGGAGGAAGCTGGAAAGGGTAATACCGAGCCGCTGATGAAAGAGCTGGAAGCTCTGCATGAAAGGCCGGAGAAATCGTTGCTTTATGAGAATCTTGTAAAGCGCTATGGCGACTCGGAAGATGCTTCAATCTATATGAACTCGATGAAGCCCAGCCATATAGCGGAGAAAGCAGTTTCCTATCTTTTCTGCGAGCAGAACCTGCTTGGGGAATCCCTTTTGGTGAAGATGGTGTCCGATCTTGGTCTTGACACCTCTTACCTTGAGAAAGTCCTTTCAGAAAACAGGCATCCTGTCTCCTTCTCCCAGCCATATCTTCTGTGATGCAAAGCCCTGGAGATCAGAATTTCTCCAGGGTTTCTGCAGTTTCCTTGACTGTTGCAGGGTTATGGTTTTCAAGAAGCCAGGGAACATCTATTTCCCTTCTCCTTAGTTCTTCTGCGAATTCCTTCCATCTGAATATGCCGGTAAGTGCAGGAAGGTCTCCTATTTTTGTTCCCGTCTCCTCATCAAGGACATAATCTTTGCAGTGTATTGCGACGAGAGTATCGCCATAGAGATCGAGAACATCGGAGATGAATTTATGTTCTGCTTCTTCAGATGGGACTTTTAGTGGCACCCCATCCTTTTCCGGTATGCCTGTATATGGAATCAGATTGACAGGGTCGAAGATGGTTTTGAGCCGCTTTGTCCTGAAAGAAGAAAGTACTCCGGTCATGCGTTCCAGTGATGATATAGAATGATTCCTGCTCACTGCTTCGATAGCGACATATGCGTCATATTTCTCCGCAAGTTCTAGCATTTCTGAGAGACTAGCGTAGAATATATCTAGATTCTCTCTGCTGGAAGTGTCGATGGAGTAACCGCCTGTTGGAGAAGCTGTACCTGTTTCGGTCCCTACATACGGGCAACCAAAAGCAGATGCAAGGGAAAGGGATTTGCCGAATCTTTCGATTTCCTTCTTTCTCGCTTCTTTGTCCGGGTGTATCGGGTTAATATAGCATCCGATAATCGCAACGCCGACACCATGGTTGTTAAGATCCTTGGCAATCTGGGATATATACTCTTCATCCCATTCCTGCCATGGTTTTGCTGATGGGATTACTTTATTCAGCGCGAGCTGAATGAACGACGCTCTGATGCTCTCTATCCTCTCGCCTAATGCGGAGGCTGAATCAAATGAGCCGAAATCATGGGCTCTGTATCCTATTCTTGGCATACTGAAAAGATATGTCAGGGGTGGAAAGATGTAAAGGAGAAAACCTTTTATGGAAGAAAAACCTGATGTTTTTGGAATCGTTTCCGATGGGCGCGATATAAAAGAAGCGCTGGAAGCTGCGCTTCGTGAGAAAGGCAGGGTAGTGCTTGCTGAAGGTGTATACACCTCCGGCCCGCTTGATATCCCTTCCAATTCAGAACTCGTGCTCGAGAAAGGGGCTGTGCTTAAGTTCATCCCGGATTTCTCGATTTATCCACCTGTCTATACCCGATGGGAAGGTGTCAGATGCTGGGCTATGCATCCTTGTATTTATATCAATGATGCGGAGAATGTGCGGATAACAGGAGAAGGTGTTATCGATGGTTCTGGAGAGAAGTGGTGGGAGGTTGTCGCAGACAGGAGAAAGCGAGGTGTGAAGGCTCCTGAGACTGATATAGAAAAGCACTTTGCATCCCTCAATCCTGATTTCCGAAATCAGCCAGGAGGTGGCGGTGGCAGGGATTATCAGTTCCTGAGACCTCCTCTTCTTCAGATAAAGGATAGCAAGAATGTTTTGATTGAAGGTGTTTCTATC
This sequence comes from uncultured Spirochaetaceae bacterium, assembly GCA_944392705.1. Classification (GTDB taxonomy): domain Bacteria; phylum Spirochaetota; class Spirochaetia; order Sphaerochaetales; family Sphaerochaetaceae; genus Ornithospirochaeta. The sequence goes on along the minus strand of CALXXO010000016.1, from coordinate 15,793 downwards.
ATTAACTCTCCTTTCTGGACAATTCATCCACTCTTCTCGGAGGGCGTTGTAATCAGAAATATAAATATAAAGAATCCTGCAGAAGCACCAAATACAGATGGTATAGATATTGAATCATCTTCTTCTGTGGAGGTCCTCGATTGCATTGTTGATGTGGGCGATGATGGTATTGCACTTAAGTCGGGTTCTGGACCGGATGGAATAAAGGATAATATTCCGACAAAGAATATCCACATAAAAGGATGCACTGTACGTTCTGCACATGGTGGAGCTGTTATAGGCTCGGAGACTGCTGCCGAGATTTCAGGTCTTGTAGCTGAGGATTGTTTCTTTGATGGCACAGATCGCGGTATAAGAATCAAATCCCGTAGAACCAGGGGTGGTTTGATCCACGATGTTGTGTTCCGCCGCATAAAGATGAAGGATAACCTTTGCCCTTTTGTTGTGAATATGTACTACCGCTGTGGTACAGATGATGAATCCCTGTTCTCCCTCGATGCGCTTCCAGTAAATGACGGGACACCAAAGCTGTATAATGTCACGATTGAAGACTGCCATGCAGAAGGTTCAAGAGCGTCTGCAGGAATGGTCGTAGGTCTTCCTGAAAGTCCTGTTGGGAATCTTGTCATCAAAGACTCTTCGTTCGGTGTGTCTAAGACTCCTGATAGGCCGATAGATGAAAGCGATATGTATCGGGGGCTTCCAGATCCGATTTCAAGAGGCTTCAGAATCCGAAATGCTTCTGTTACCATTGATAACCTGAAAGTTGATTCCGACTCACCTGAAATCATCATTGAAAGCGGAGTCGAACTCATAAGCAAGTAATAATCTACAGGGCAGGTGAAAAACCTGCTCTGATGGATTTTGATTTCTCGCAGTGTTGTAAATAAAACAATTATTAAATATTCAGTTTAAAATTACATATAAATTTTTCTAGTACGGAAAATGTTCCGTACTAGATATGGAGAAAATTCCGTATTAGCATACTTCTTGTGGGTTTTTGAAAGACAAAACGCGGAGTCATTTGATTGTTTTACTTATTGTACAAAGTGTTTTTCTTCCCAACTATTTTGGGTATATTTGAAACCTCTGATAATGGTAAATTAACAAGTCCATTGATTTGTTCCTCATATCCAAGCATTGAAATACGTAAAGAAAGTTCTGGTTTGAATTTTTCCATATAAGATTTCAGGCTTTTTGCGTACACATTGATGATCGATTTTACTTCTATCGGTATTATGTCCAATCCATTATCTATGATGAATTCAATCTCGCTTGTGCTATTCTCATTTGCATAATAATGGATATTAAAGATTCTTTGTGCTATCAGCTCCTGGCATACATATTGTTCTGCTAAAGCTCCTTTGAATTCGATAAGATTGGTTGTGTCTGCAAGTATTGCCAAATGACTGAGTCCGGCTTTTGCTCCCAAAAGGCCAACATCAAGCATATAGATTTTAAAAATAGATTGATTCTCATATGCGGACGTAGGTATTTTCTGAGTTCTTAGTACATATATTGGGTATATAAGACCGGCATCCTGTAGCCATTTTAATGCATTTTCATAATCTGTTGCTCTATGACTGCCACGAAGAGCTGAGAATACAAACTTCCTATTCTCTTTTGCAAGCTGTTTGGGAATTGCATCCCAGACGACCTCTACTCGTTTTCTAGTATTTTCATCTTTAATATGCTTTGAGAAATCATTACTATAAGATTTGAGGATGTCGTTTTGTATTTCTCGGGGTATAATGTAATCCATACCGTTGCTATCAGCGAATGATTGTACAACTTCTGGCATACCTCCTATATAAATATATTGTCTATAAAGTAGGGATGTTTCGTTTCCTAAGGCTTTGAGCAACCTGTGATTTTCTTCTGCAATTGCCTTAGCGATATTTTCTTTCCCCATTGCATAAAGGAATTCACAAAAGGTCATCGGATATAATGTCAAAAATTCAACTTTTCCTACAGGAAATGAATAAGTACTATGTTCGGCAATCCCAAGAAGAGAGCCCGCTGCTACTATATTGTATTCAGGTGCTAATTCTGCAAAGTATTTTAAACTCGTCATAGCTTCCGGACACGCTTGAATTTCATCGAAAATGAAAAGAGTATCCCGCGGTTTGGTGATGCTGCCAAAAATTGTAGCTAACGATTTTGTTATGAATGATATATCAGAAGGATTTCGGAATATCTCAGAAAGTTGGGGATTCTGATCAAAAAGTAGATAGCAGGAATATTCATATTCGGTCCTTGCAAATTCTTTCAGTAACCATGTTTTTCCTGTTTGTCTGGCACCTTCAAGGATTAAAGGCTTTCTATTTTTTCGGTTTTTCCATTCAATAAGTTTGTCAATTAAAAACCGTTTCATATCTATCTCCTTTTAGCTAATGATATTATAGTTAATAATTTGCAAAAATCTAGGGGAAACTTAAGGCTAATTCCGCACTTTTCTAGGGGACAAAAGGCTGGAATACGACAAAAATCTAGGGGAATTGTAATTAAGCTTTCTCAGATAACCGCAGTCAGTGGTCTGTTGGTTTGTCTGCAGGCTTCTTCTCTTTATCGGATTTAGAAAATCGCCGGGAAATCTACATAACAGGCGAGGATTTGTTCTGTTTATAACGAAGAGCAATCTTCATCTCGCCTTTTGTCCAAAAAATAATCCCCTCAGTCTGCGGTGAGATTGAGGGGATAAACTAGGGATAAGGTATTGCTTACTTTACAAGATGGATTGCGAATCCACCAATTTCCTCGTTGAGGTAGCAGACCTTGATCTTGCCCTTTGCATCCTTCTTTACTGTCTCTTCATTTACAGTGAATCCCTTGTCCTTGAGGAAGTAGATTGCTCTTTCAATGTCATTGCACTTGAATGCAAGGTGGCCATTCTTTCCGAGGTAGTTCTTCTTCATGACTTCGATTTCCTTGTTCATGAAGATGGAGGAATTGCCGTTGTTGATTGCCATGCCGAGTTTTGCAAATTCATCTGCTGCGCCTGCGGCTGCTTCTGCATCTGGAAGATTGATTCCAACGTGTGCGAGTGTGAAGCCCTGGAGCTTCTCCCTTGCTTCCTTGCAGAGTCTTGTGATTTCATCCCACTTCTCGTCGTTGATGAGATCTGCCTTGACCATCCATGAACCACCGATAGCAAGAACGTTGGATGCCTTTGCATAATCCTGGAGATTTCCGATGTTGATTCCACCGGTTGTCATGAATCTTACCTGGGAGAAAGGACCGGAGAAATCCTTGAGCATTGCAACTCCGCCAGATGCTTCTGCCGGGAAGAACTTGAGGACATTGAGTCCCATGGAAAGGCCCATCTCAATCTCGGATGGTGTGCATACGCCAGGAACTACAGGGATATTGTGGGAAAGACACCATGCAACAGTCTCTTTGTTGAATCCTGCTGAAACAATGAACTTAGCACCAGCTGCGACAGCCTTTTCTGCAAGCTGTGGGTTGATGACTGTACCTGCACCTACGAGCATTTCAGGATATGCCTTTGAGACTCTCTTGATTGCTTCCTCTGCAGCATCTGTGCGGAAGGTAATCTCTGCACAAGGAATACCGCCATCGATAAGTGCCTTTGCAAGTGGTACTGCCTTCTCTGCGTCGTCAATTTTTACTACCGGTACAAGACCGATATCATGGAATGTGGTAAAAAGCTCTTCTCTTGTCATTTTGCTCTCCTTTTCCTGTTATCCTTACAAGGATTGTATCATACTGCCCCTTGAAATGGAACATTGTTCCAATCCTAAACTTGACCGCTCTGCGTTGTGTCTATACAATGACACCATCCAGGTTATCATAACTTATGATATTATTTTCGGATAGGAGGTTCCTTATGTCCAAGAAATATGTAACTTTCGGTGAAATCATGCTCCGCCTGAGAAGCCAGGAGCTCTATCGTCTCTTCCAGACTCCATCGCTTGAAGCAACATTCGGCGGCGGAGAAGCTAACGTTGCTGTATCCCTTTCAATCCTCGGCGAGGATGCGAAGTTTGTCACAGCACTTCCAGACAATGCTGTAGGTGAAGCTGCAGAGCGCGAGCTTATGAAGTATGGCGTAGATACATCTGCTATCAACAAGGTAAAGGGCGGAAGACTTGGAATCTACTTCCTCGAAACAGGCGCTAACCAGAGACCTTCTCTTGTTGTTTATGACCGCAGCGGTTCTGCAATCGCAGAGTCAAAGCCAGCAGATTTCGATTTCGAGTCAATCATGAAGGATGCTTGCTGGTTCCATACAACAGGAATCACACCGGCTGTAAGCCAGGGTGCTGCAGACTGCGCACTTGAAGCTATGAAGGCTGCAAAGAAGGTTGGTGCTACAGTTTCTATCGACCTTAACTACCGCAAGAAGCTCTGGAACTATGGCAAGAAGGCTCCAGAAGTGATGAGAGAGCTCGTTAAATATGCTGATGTTGTCATCGCTAACGAGGAAGATATCCAGAAGTGCCTTGGCATCGAAGCTGACAGCGATGTTACAAAGGGCGAGCTTGATACAAAGGTCTACGAAGAGCTTGCAGGAAAGGTAAAGGAACAGTTCCCGAACGTATCCGTTGTTGCAATCACTCTCCGCGAGTCAAAGAGCGCAGATCACAATGGCTGGTCAGCTGCACTTTCAGGAAAGACAGGATTCTATCTTTCAAGACACTATGAGATCACAGATATCGTCGACAGAGTAGGTGGTGGTGATTCCTTCGCAGCTGGTATCATCTATGCACTTTCACACTTTGATGATGAGCAGTATGCAATTAACTTCGCAGTTGCAGCATCCTGCCTGAAGCACTCAATCATCGGAGACTTCAACCTTACACGCCTTTCTGAAGTCAAGGCTCTTTGTGAGGGAGATGGATCTGGACGTGTCCAGCGCTAATCGATTCTGATTGCGACCAAAGCCAGTGGTTTACGAACTGCTGGCTTTTTTTTATATCGATTGCGAACAGGTGTATAAAAGCTCCAATTCTATTATTTTAGTTATATTTTTCTGAGCTAAACCAAAGTTTTTTGCTAAAAAATTGATTGATACTCAAGCGTTGGAAAGCTTGAAATTCCAATTTCCACCGAAAAAGTTTGCGAGTACACGAAATTGACCTTATACTGAGCATGGTAACAGAGGATGTGACTTGACCGGGTTTAGCCTGGGGTCGTCCGTCCTTCTCTCTGAAAAGGAGGAGTTATGAAGGATTTCTTTTGTCTTGCTGAAAAGAAAACCAGTGTAAAGACCGAAATAGTTGCTGGCCTTACGACGTTCTTCACGATGGCCTACATCATTTTCGTCAATCCGAATATGCTCAGTGAAACTGGCATGAGCTGGCATGGCGTCTTTGTTGCTACCTGTCTTGCATCTGCTGTCGGAACGCTTATCATGGCACTTGTTGCAAATGTTCCGTATGCGGTAGCCCCTGGAATGGGATTGAATGCTCTTTTCACATATACAATCTGCCTTGCAGGTGGTTTTGTATGGCAGGAAGCCCTTGCAATGGTTTTCATCTGTGGCCTTATAAACATAGTCATCACAGTTACCAAGCTCAGAAAAGCCATCGTCAAATGTATACCTGAAGGACTTCAGAATGCTATCGGAGGTGGAATAGGCCTTTTCATTGCATATCTTGGAATGAACAATGCAGGACTTATTTCCTTCACAGGCGCTTATCCTAGTGTTACCCCGGGTATGCAGCCATTCAATGCTCCGAATCTCGTCCTTGCTGTTATTGGTCTTCTTATCATAGTTATCCTCATGGTAATGCAGGTTAAAGGTGCTATTCTCATTGGTATCATCGCAACGACTATAATCGGTATTCCAATGGGAGTTACCCAGCTTCCTGCGACAATTTTCTCTGGCAGTGAGACTCTCCAGGGATTCAAGGATGTTGCATTCAGCTTCTTTGGAAATCCGGGTTTTGGTTCGCTCTTTTCAGATGCATCCAAGATACCATTTGTAATCGTTACAATCTTCTCAATGTGTCTCTCTGATACATTCGATTCAATCGGAACATTCATCGGTACAGGCAGAAAGAGCCATATATTCGATGCTGAGGATGAGAAAGCACTCGAAGGCTCAGGATTCAAGAGTCGCCTTGATAAAGCCCTTGTAGCTGACAGCTTCGCAACCAGCGTTGGTGCTCTCTTCGGAACAAGCAACGCTACAACATTCGTAGAAAGCTCTGCCGGTATCGCAGCAGGTGGCCGTACAGGACTTACCAGCCTTGTAACAGCAATAATGTTCCTGATCTGTCTTCCATTCTCCGGACTGATCGGAATGGTTCCTTCCGCAGCAACTTCTCCAGCGCTTATAGTTGTTGGTATTCTTATGGTGGAACCATTTGCGGAAATCAACTGGAAGGATCTCAAGGAAGCTGTTCCTGCCTTCTTTACAGTTGCAGTTATGAGCTTTACATATGGAATCACAAACGGTATTGCAGCTGGTTTCATAATGTACTGCATCACGAAGATCTTCACAAAGAAAGCTCGCGAGATACATCCAATCATCGCAGTTGCATCCGTGCTCTTCGTAATAGACTTCATCCTCAAGGCTACGGCCTGATCGGGGCTGTCTATCGTTTTCGACCCGGAGGTTTAGGCCTCCGGTTTTTTAAGGTTTTGATTTTGAACAGATTAGTTATTCTCGGTGATTCCACAGCTTCGATTAAAAGGGATTCTGCACGCCCTGAGACTGGGTGGGTGGAAGCATTCTCTAAATACCTGAAGCCAGGCTGGCTTCTTGATAACAGGGCCATAAACGGACGCTCCACGAAAGATGTTATCTCGAGAGGAGAGTTCGGTGCTGCGCTCGATTCAGTCACTGCTGGAGATATTGTCCTGATGCAGTATGGCCATAATGATGAGAAGCTTGCAGATCCTGATAGAGGAGCGCCTGCCTGGCATGAATATGCAGTGAATCTCGTGTATATGGCAGGAAAATTAAAGGAAAAGGGTGCCCGCGTCATTTTTCTTACTTCGATTGCCCGGAGGAATTTCATAGATGGCTCATTGCAGGATACGCATGGTGATTGGCCTGCCGCAATGAAGTATGCAGCTTCTTTATCTGGCGTTGATTGTATTGATATGACAATACCGACAATGGTTGGTATCGTAGAGAAGGGCGAGGAAGAGTCGAAAGCTTATTTCATGAATTTCCCAGCGAACCTGTATGATAATTATCCAGATGGGAAAGATGATAATACGCATCTCAGGCCGGAAGGTGCCGAGTGGGTTGCGAAGATGGTTTATGAGAAGCTTTCAATGCTCGATAACAAACCGGAGTGTCTGATTTGAACTGGATTCATGAGCTCTTTTCCCCTAGCCATTCAATTGCCTGGGATTATGTATCATCTTTTTCCTTCCTTCATGAGATTCTTCCTGGTATCCATGATTTCATTCTCTCTTGTGATAAAACGGGACTCGAGGAGATTTCCGATGGCGTCTGGGTATCTCCTTCCGCTTCCATCGCTCCTTCTGCTACGCTTATGCCGCCATGTATCATAATGGCTGGTGCCGAAATAAGGCAGTGTGCATATATAAGGGGAAATGCTCTAATAGGCAAAGGTGCTGTGATAGGAAACTCCTGTGAGATTAAAAATGCCCTTATTTTTGACTGCGCTGAGATTCCCCATTTCAACTATGTCGGTGATAGTGTCCTTGGGTACAAATCCCACATGGGTGCTGGTGCTATAACCTCTAACCTCCGGTCGGACAAAAAAAGCATCGTCATGCACCTCCCCGATGGTGACATACAGACAGATATGATTAAAATCGGTGCTTTTATTGGAGATAAGTCGGAGATTGGATGCAATGCAGTGCTTAATCCAGGGACTGTAATAGGGCATGATTCCATAATCTATCCACTATCATCAGTGCGAGGAACTGTTCCATCGATGATGATTTTCAAAACCTCTGGGGTTGTTAAAAGAATTTTCGCCTGAGCTGGTAAAAATATAAGATTTAACGGACTCACCGTAGTGAATGATACTCAGTTCCGAGTTAATTGGAATGCGGTACAATTTTTGGAACGATGTTGATTGCTTTGATGGATAGTGGAGTGAGCATAACAAGTATAATGGTAGTGTGCGCTTTGCTCTTCTTCATCTGTATCTTCATCTCGCTTATTATTCCGATAAAAAGCAAAAGGTATTGAAAAAGGAGTTATAGAATGTACAGTACCAGAATTGGAAATGAGAACAAGTACGACCTTGCGTCGCCGAAGTTCCAGACAGCTTTCGCTTTTCTCAAAAGGACGGATCTTGCATCTCTTCCTGTTGGTTGGATTGAACTTGATAACGGCGTCAGGGCTTCAATCCAGAGGTATACAAGCTTCTATGAAGATGAGGTCTATTTCGAGTCCCATGAGAAGTACTTCGATGTGCAGTTTGTTATCGAAGGAGAGGAGTACTGCGGAGTCTGCTCTCGTCAGGGGCTTGTTGTAAGAACGCCTTATTCTGAAAACGATGACATCATGTTTTATGAGAACCCTGACGAGTCAGGGAAGGTTCTCCTCAAAGCTGGCGATTTCATTGTCCTTGCTCCGGAGGATGTGCATAAGCCACGTCTCGCTGCAAAAGAGAAAATGGAGATAAAAAAGGTAGTCGTAAAGGTTCCTGTTTAAATGCTTGATGCACTCTCGGATGACTTCATCCAAAGGGTGCATTAAAAATTTTGAAATCGATTGCAAAAAATTCTTTACAATTCTTTTGTGTCAGAATACCATTGATTGCAGAAGAAAGATAAAACCATTGCCTGCATTGAAAAAAAATAGCAGGGATGAGAGGAGAAAACATGGATTGCGTTTATAAAATGGGTAATCTCAGAATCGTCGATCTTACAAAGACTCTTGATCCAAAGACAGAGACAAGAAGGTGCCATCTTACACGTTTCAACACAGGTGGACCTATCCCAGATTTCCATACAATCATGGACCTTACAAGCCATCTTGGAACACACTGTGAGTGCCCGTATCATCATGATGACAACTGGCCAAGTGTGGCAGAGCTCCCTCTTACTACATTCTTCGGACGTGCCATCTATGTAACAATTCCTGATGCAGCTCCGAATTCACACATCACAGCAGAAATGCTCGACAAATACTGCCTTCCTAAGATGAAGGACGATACGATTGTCATCATAGACAGCCCATATAAGCTTACTCCATTCACACCGAAGACAAATACCGAAGAGGACAAGAGGCTTTTTGTTAATGGTGAGACGGCTCAGTGGTTCAAGGATCACAAGGCAAAGTGCGTAGGTTTCGGCGACGGTGTATCCATCGAGAACTGCAACGAGGATGTGAAGCCATTCCATGACATTCTTCTTGCGGAGAACATCGTATTCCTTGAAGTCCTCAAGAACCTAGATAAGCTTGAGAAGGATGTGTTCTTCATGAGCTATGCACCACTCCCGATCATCGGTCTGGATTCATGCCCTGTAAGAGCATATGCCATTGAAGGCCTTTCTGAGTTTGATAACTAGGAGACTGAAGTGAGGATTATCGTTGTCGGCGCAGGAGCAATGGGCTCCATTTATGGAGGAAGGCTCAGCCAGAACAATTCTGTCCTGCTGATTGATACCAATACTGCCCTTGTGGATAAAGTCAGCAAGGATGGCATAATCCTTGAAGAGGGTGGAGTGGAAAGGAATTTCCACCCATCCGTCTCTACGATTCCCGAAGAGGGCAGCAAGGCTGACCTTGTCATACTCTTCACAAAGTCACTTTACTCCGTTTCAGCGCTTGAGGACGTTAAGTGCGCGATAGGTCCGGATACTTATCTTATGACACTCCAGAATGGAGCAGGGCATGAGAGAATACTTTCCCATTTTACTGATGAGAATCATATTGTCATCGGAACAACTGAGGATAATGGCGCAGTTCTGGAGCTCGGAAAGATTCATCATGGCGGGAAGGGGGTCACAAATATCGGGAAGCTCGATGGGAGCGATGATCCTTTCCTTTATAAGATAAAAGAAGCTTTCGACCCTTGTGGATTCGATGTGAGGATTCACCATAATATCCAGCAGCTGATTTGGGACAAGCTCATGACGAATGTCTCGCTTTCAGTTCTTACAGCTATTCTGCAGTGCGATATGCACTACATATCTGAAAGCAGTTATGCATCTGCAATCTGCCGTAACCTGATAAAGGAAACAATTGCGGTAGCTTCAAAGATGGGTCTTGTGTTCGATGAGAATACTGTCATTGAAAAAGTGATGAAGACGAGCGAGAATAATAAGGGTGGGTATACTTCAATCATGATGGATATAAAGAACGGGCGCAAAACTGAAGTCGATACAATAAGCGGCGCAGTTGTGGCAAAGGCTCACGAACTTGGAGTTCCTGTTCCTCATCATGAGATGGCTGTATCCCTGATTCATGCGCTAGAGGGAGTTAAGAGAGACTGATTTATGGGGCTGACCATCTACGATATTGCAAAAGAAGCTGGAGTATCTGCAAGTACGGTCAGCCGTGTAATAAACTCACGTCCTGGCATAAAGAAATCAACAAGGGAGAAAGTTGAGAAGATTCTCAAGGAATCCAATTTCTCTGTAAGTGAAGCTGCCAGGGGATTGGTTAATCAGACAAGCAGGATGATTGGCATCCTTGTTTCGGATATCAGAAATCAGCATCATATCGAAGGTGCCTATATGATAGAGCAGCATTTCATGAAGCTTGGGTACTGCTCTTTGATTCTCAATGCCGGCGATACTGATGAAAGCAAAGCTGATTACATCAGGATTCTCTCTTCCAGACGCGTCAATGCTGTGATTCTCATTGGTTCTGCTTTTCAGAACAGTGCGGTTGAGGAAGCCATAAAGGATTATATTCCGAACACACCGGTAATCTTCCAGAATGGGGTGTTTTCGCTTCCGAATGTCTCCTCTGTTCTGTCGGACGATGTTGCTGGTACGTATGAAGCCGCTGCCTATCTTTATAATAATGGACACAGGCATATCGCATATGTGAACGGCAATGATACTCCTTCCAACAGGAAGAAGGTCCAGGGTTATGAGAAGGCTGCTGAGGAATTTGGCTTTGAACCACTGATTAAAGTTTCCGAGGATTCTGCGGAGGGAAGTGCTGCGGTCACAGAGACTCTGGTGAATGAATATCCTGAGATTGATGCGATAATCTATGCTGTGGATCTTCTCGGGGTAGGGGCCTCCAGGAAGCTTCTGGATCTTGGAAAGAGGATTCCACAGGATATAGCTATCATCGGTACCGATAATTCCCCTTTCTCAATGCTGTCAAATCCGAGATTGTCGACAATCGATACAAAGCTTCAGGATCTTTCATCGGCTTGTTCGGAGATACTTGAAAAGGCGATTGAAAATCCTACATACAGAGAACACTTGGTTATAACGCCATCGCTTGTGCTAAGGGAAACAACCTGATTATCAGCAAAGATTCTCAAACAAGAGGAATTTCCATGCTGGAAGCACATGAATTGTTCCAGTTCCTGTCACAATCTCTTCGCTTTCTTCGATTGTTACAATACACGCCTTTTTTGTTTTTAGGGAAAGCATGACATCCTGCAGGGCTCTTATTTCGATTAAGGGATAAACAATCCAATCCATAGCCATATGTACTGTAGCTTTTCTGGGAATCCTTTCACTCTGAATCTCCCTTTTGACCATATCGAATATGGGAAGGTTCTGATGTTCTATGTTTATTTTCTGAAGTATATCTCTCTTATCGCAGGCAATTATTGCAATCCAATATTGCAAAACCATCCAGAATACTCGACTGGATTATCTAAAAACCATCCGGATTTGACGACTGGTTTATGCAAAAACCGGCAAGAAAATACTGATGGTTTTATTATTCTGGGATGTATCCAAGAACCTTTGAAAGCTCGTTTGTCGTTTCTTTTATCTTCTCAGCTATCCCAAGAAAGCTGTCGCGATTGAATCGGAACATTGGCCACGAAACTGACATCGCCGCGATTGTCTTCCCTGTATAGTCTCTGACAGGTGCACCTATACAGAATACATTCTCCTCGTGCTCCTCGTCGTCGATTGCCCATCCTCTTGCTTTCGTTCTTTCCAGTTCCTCTTTGAGTGCATGGTGTGTCTTGATTGACTTTGGCGTGAATGGCTTCAGTGGATTGGTCCTGAAATAATCCTCCAGCTCTTTCTCGCTCATCTCGGAGAGGAATATCTTTCCTATTGCTGTACAGTAAAGAGGAATTACCTTTCCCACACGGGAGTACATCCTCAGAGTGTAGCTGGATTCTTCTTTCAGAACATAGACAGCATTGTCACCTTCGAGGATGCCCATATGAACAGTCTCTCCAAGATCCTGGCAGAGCTTCTTTGCAAATGGTTTTGCTGTATTTATCAGGTCTATATGCTTGAGAGACCTGGAGCCGACAGAGAACATCTTCAGCGTGAGATGGTACATATCGGCTCCATCCCGGTAGACATAACCAAGACTGATTAGGGTAGAGAGAAAACGAAGAAGCGTAGCTTTCGGTAGCTCTGTCGTCTTCGAGAGGGTTTCAAGATTTATCTCATCCACATCTGAAAGTGCCTCAAGAATTGATATCGTACGCATTACTGCGCTCATCTGCTTTTCGTCTTCTCTTCCCTTTGTCATCTCAGCCCTCGAAATACCTTTGTGCGTTGTTGAATGAGATGTTGCTTACGATTTCTCCAAGCATCTCTGGATCTGCTGGAATCTCTCCATTCTCTGCCCATCCTCCGATTACATTGCAGAGTATCCTTCTGAAGTACTCGTGCCTTGAGTAGGAGAGGAAAGACCTTGAATCGGTGAGCATACCAACGAAAAGCGGGAGAGCACCGAGGTTTGCAAGTGTCTTGATCTGATCTTCCATACCATCCCTGTGATCGCAGAACCACCATGCAGAACCAAGCTGGATCCTTCCTCTGACTCCACCACCCTGATAGCAACCCATGAGTGTGCCGAGGGAGTAGTAATCCTTTGGATTGAGCGAGTAGAGGATTGTCTTTGGTACATCGTTTGTATCTGTGAGTGCAGAGAAGAACGCAGCAACGCCTGCGGAGAGCTCGCTGTCATATACAGCATCGTAACCAGTGTCTGGACCAAGTGCTCTGAACATCTTTGCATTGTTGTCTCTGATTGCTGCGAAGTGAAGCTGCATTGCAACATTGTTCTTCCTGTATGCCCTTGCAAGAGCGGAGAGTACAAATGTTCTGTATGCATCGATTTCCACTGCGGACAACTCTGCGCCATTCATCTTCTTCTGGAATACTTCATTGACCCTTCCTGTCTCCCAGAATGTGTGAGGGCAGGCCATGAGAGCGTGGTCGGATGCGCGGCAGCCCATCTCAACGAAGAATGCAAGTCTCTTCTCGAGTGCTGCGACCACATCTTCGGCGTTCTTGATCTCGATTCCTGAAACTGCCTGAAGCTTCGCAATATACTCTGCGAAATCTGGCTTGTCGATATTGAGGGCCTTGTCAGGTCTGAATGATGGGATTACCTTTGCCGGGCACTTTCCTTCTTCCCTGATGATTTTGTGGTATTTGAGATCATCTGCAGGATCGTCAGTTGTTCCGACAGCATAAACCTTGAATTTTTTCATGATGCCGAATACGGAGAGCTCTGGGTTTGTCTTGAACTGCTCGTTGGCTTCATCGTAGATCTTCTTTGCATTCTTCCTGCAGAGCACATCGTAGATTCCGAAGTATCTCTGGAGCTCGAGGTGTGTCCAGTGATATAGAGGATTGCCGATGAGGTTCTCCATTGTCTCTGCCCATGCGAGGAACTTGTCGTATGGATCTGCATCGCCTGTAATGAGCTTCTCATCGAATCCACAGGTTCTCATCTGTCTCCACTTATAGTGGTCTCCACCGAGCCATGCATCGGTGATTGTTGTGAATCTCTTATCCTCTGCAATCTGCTGTGGAATAAGGTGGCAATGATAGTCGAATATAGGCATATCTGCCGCATATTCATGATAAAGAGTCTTTGCCATTCCGCTTTCAAGCAGGAAGTCCTTTCCCATGAATTCGTTCATAATACAACTCCATCTTTGAAGATCGAGATTTCGGAATATCCGTTGATCTCGTTTTTAGTGCGAGTCTCACCATTTGCGATTGCGATGATGAGCTTTATTAGCTTTTCTGTTACTTCCCTCGGATCCTCTTCGAGCATCGCTGAAGCATCGAAATCTATCCAGTCCTTCTTGTGCTCTGCGAGGTCGTGGTTGGTTGCGATTTTCACTGTCGGAACTGGTGCTCCAAGCGGAGTTCCACGTCCTGTGGTGAAGAGTATCATATGTGCACCTGCTGCGCTCTGGTCAGTTGTGGATACGATATCATTACCAGGTCCGGAAAGAAGATTCAGGCCAGGTGTGGTGACTCTCTCTCCATATCCGAGGACAGCTGTGACAGGGGCTCTTCCTCCCTTCTGCACGCATCCAAGGCTCTTATCTTCGAGCGTTGATATTCCGCCTGCTTTATTGCCGGGGGAGGGGTTCTCATAAACAACCTGTCCATGCGAAGTGAAGTAGTGCTTGAAATCCTGAATGAGCTTGACTGTCTCTTCATATACAGTTTCGTTCACACAGCGGTTCATCAGTACCTGCTCTGCACCGAACATCTCTGGTACCTCTGTCAGGATTCCGGTTCCGCCCATTGCTGTCAGTTCATTGCAGAATCTTCCAACAAGAGGGTTGGCTGTTATTCCTGAAAGTCCATCGGATCCTCCGCACTTGAAGCCCACAATCAGCTTGGACATAGGAACAGCTTCCCTTCTGTCGCCTTTCATGGTCTCTGCAAGTTCTGAGAGAAGGCGCTTTCCATCAGCAACCTCATCCTCTGACTCCTGGCAGACAAGGAACTTTACACGGCTCTCATCGACTTCTCCGAGAAGTTCTTTGAAGGAATCCATCGTGTTGTTTTCGCAGCCGAGCCCGATAACAAGCACACCACCTGCATTTGGGTGATGGACGAGATCTGCCAGAATCTTTCTGGTGTTTTCGTGGTCATCTCCGAGCTGGGAGCATCCAAATGGATGGGTATATGCGTGAACACCATCTTCAAGTCCAAGCTCTGCATTTCCCCAGCTTTCCAGCTGCATCGATATCCTGTTGACGCAGCCGACAGTAGGAATGATCCAGAGTGCATTGCGGATTCCTATCTTTCCATCCTTCCTGACATATGCCTTGATAGTAGGAACATGATCCTTCCATCTGAGCCTGTCCTCCTCAGCTTCCCTAATCGCTTCCTCTGCAGTTGCCCTGTCATAGTGGTACTCAGCATCCTCATTCAGAAGCGTATGGATATTGAAAGCATGGACATGGGAACCTTTTTTGATATCTTCCTTAGCCGCGCCGATAGGGTAGCCATACTTGATTACGCTCTCGTCTTTTTTGATATCGGAGAGCGCGACTTTATGGCCTGCCGGGATATCGGAGAAGACAGTGAAGGTGTCTCCTCCAACTGTCACCACATCGCCCTTCATCAGGGGCTTGATTGCTACCGCGACATTGTCGCGGCTGTTTATCCTGATCAGATTATTACCCATTTTCTCCTCAGAGCTTCTCGATAGCCTTTGTCATTCCGTCTGTCCAGATTGTCTCAAGATAACCTGCAATCTTCTCCTCGAGTCCCGGAACGGCTGTGAGATCTTCTCCCCACCAGCTTGTATCCGAAAGGACGCTCTTTGCGATTGTCCCTGCTTTCTCTGCTACGGAAGCGTAGGATGCTGCATAGAGCTTCTGGAATTTCTCAAGTACTTCAGGGCTGTCCTGGATTAGATATTTCTCTCCATTTCTCGAACCCTTCAGAGCTGTTCCTTCATACTCGGTAC
>CALXXO010000015.1 GCA_944392705.1 uncultured Spirochaetaceae bacterium | reverse complement strand
TGACAGATACCACAATAATCGTCGCGACAAGAGGATGAAGAATAACGGTAAGAGGAGAACCCCTGAGGATTTCCAGCCGGAGATCAACCTCGATGAGCATCCGGATGCTCCTCAGCTCTTCATATCGGTTCTGACAGCGCTCCATATCGATGAGCTCAGGAACAGGGCAAGGGCTCAGGGAATCCCCGAGGATGTTATCCTCGATTGCAGAAAGTCTGAGCTCATCGCGAAGATGCTTCGGCTTCATTCTGCAAATGGTGGTGCACTTCTTGCGGAAGGTACGCTTGAGGTGCTTCAGGAAGGTAGCTTCGGTTATCTGAGATACCCGATCAACAATTACCTTGCCGGGACGGAGGATGTATATGTTTCCGCTTCCCTGATAAAAGCAATCGGAATGAAGACTGGAGACCTCGTCTATGCCCAGATAAGAGCTCCTAGGGAAAATGAGAAGAGTGCGGCAGTTGTCCGTGTTCTCAAAGTTAACGGCGAAGAGCCCAAGATGGCTAAGATCAGAGCTCCTTTCGATACTCTTACTCCGCTTTTCCCTGATGAGAGACTCCAGCTTGAGGTTATCGAAGCGCCGGATAAGCCTTCGGATCTCTCGAACAGGGTTGTCGACCTGTTCTGCCCGATTGGAAAGGGTCAGCGCTCGCTTATCGTCGCTCCACCTCGTACAGGAAAGACTGTCCTGATGCAGAAGATTGCCAATGCAATCACGACAAATCATCCGGAAATCACCCTCATTGTCCTCCTTGTCGATGAACGCCCGGAAGAAGTCACGGATATGAGACGCAATGTAAAGGCGGAGGTCATCGCATCGACATTCGATGAGCAGGCACAGCACCATGTGCAGGTTGCGGAGATGGTAATCGAGAAGGCAAAAAGACTTGTAGAGTACAAGAGAGATGTTGTCATTCTCCTCGATTCGATTACACGACTTGCTAGAGCATATAACCAGACTGTTCCGGCATCCGGAAAGATTCTCTCTGGCGGTGTCGATTCCAATGCCCTTCACAAGCCTAAGCGCTTCTTCGGAGCGGCCAGGAATATAGAGCAGGGTGGATCCCTGACAATCATATCCACAGCCCTTATAGAGACGGGATCTAGGATGGATGAAGTCATCTTCGAGGAGTTCAAGGGCACTGGAAACAATGAGATTGTCCTCGACCGCAAGATGGCTGACAACCGTAAGTTCCCTGCTATAAACATAAAGAAGTCCGGAACGAGAAGGGACGATCTTCTGCTTCCTCCCGATGTGCTCTCGCGTGTCATTCTTCTCCGTTCAGCTTTCGGAAATCTCGATGATATCGATATGTCCGTAGCTCTGATTGACAAGATGAAGAAGACAAACAATAATAAGGAGTTCCTCGACTCGATGAATACGCCATCGACGCTGAGGTGAATAAGATATCGCCCATCTGTGAAAGCAGGTGGAAATGCATAGAACCGGAGGAAATGAAATGAAGAAGGACATCCATCCTGAGTACACATTACAGGAAATCCATTGCTCCTGCGGCAATGTGATTAAGACAAAGTCGACTGCAAAGAATCTCCACGTTGAAATCTGCTCAGCGTGCCACCCGTTCTTTACAGGTACACAGAAGCTCGTTGACACGACAGGACGTGTTGAGCGCTTCAACAAGAGATACAACAGGACGTCGAACTGATTGTTTTCGGACAAGGATGGACCGGGGATTTTCTCTCCGGTCCTTGTTTTTGACAAAAAGACTTTCGTTGTCTATATTATCCCCATAATCGGGCAATTATCATGAAGGGAATTATCGACGTACATAAAGCTGAATATGGGGTAGAGCCTGACGTAGTCGTGGAAGTTCCGCAGGTAACTACTCTACTTGGTGCTTTCTCGGAGTTCTGCTCCGGCTACGCTTTGATGAGCACCAATACACAAGGATTGCGTGTCGCTATCACGCGACGCCAGGACAGCCAGGTCCATGTATTCAATTCAACCAAGAAAGAAAGGAAGAAATTCCAGATTGTAGGAATGAAGGCCAGAAAGGAGGACAGATGGTGTGCACCTGTCAAATCCATCTGTCAGGTTCTTCTTTCATCCGAGCTTGAGGTTCCAGGTTTCAACCTGACAATAAAAGGCCAGAGCGCTGTTGCCGATCCACCGGCTATCACGGCAGCTATTTCATCGGGCCTCATCGTTGCGCTCGATAAGATGCTTGGGTATGGGCTCGATGTCAATCGCATGGTAAGACTTGCCTACAATGCGAATAGATTCTCAGATACTTATAAATCCAGGCTCCGTGATCTTATAACCATCTTTTCCGCAGAGCCTGGGAAGATGATTCATTTCGATCTTGAGACGTACGATTACTCCTTCTTCCCATATCCTTTCACGCCCGAAAGCGGGGTTGCATCCTGGTTCATAGACTGTTCGCTTCCCGCTGATGAGCTCTCGGAAGAGGTCGCTATTTTCCGCATGGATGCTGCCCAGGCATTCCAGAAGCTGAGGGAAGGCCTGCCAAAGGGAACGAAAGTAAGGAATATTGGCAGAAAGGATATAATTCAGAACACCAACCTCACAGAGGACTGGAAGAGAATAATATCATTTGTGATAGAAGATTCGGCGGCAGCTGAGAAAGGCTATGAATATCTTCTCTCCGGTGATGTGAAGCAGCTTGGCAAACTCCTTTCAAATGAGCAGCGCAATATATCCCACAGCGCAGGCCTTACATCTCCTGAAGTTGACTGGCTGGTAAAGCGAGGAGGGGAGAGCGACAGCATATTCGGCGCGACGGAGATTTCCGTAGGTATAACAGGTACGCTTGTTTTTCTCATAGACAGCGCGAAGGAGGATCTTTTTGGAGAGAAGCTTGTGGAGTATGAGCGCATCTTCGGATTCCAGCCTGTCATGAGGGAGTACATACCATCGGGATCTATAAGGATAATACCTGAAGATGAATATCCTCTTATCTAATGACGACGGTTATAAAGCGGAAGGGCTGAGGGTTCTCGAGGAAGTTCTCTCAGCACAGGGCCATAATATCTATGTTTCCGCTCCTGACAGAGAGCAGAGCGGGAAGTCCCATGCCATGACGATAAAAGGAAAGGTGACAGTCACTGAGTATGAGGAGAAGCATTTCCATGTTTCAGGCACTCCCTCTGACTGCATCATATACAGCCATCGCTGCGCTCTTTTTCCCGTTCCGTTCGATGTGATAATCTCCGGTATAAACCACGGCTACAATTTATCTACAGATATCATTTACTCCGGGACCTGCGCTGCGGCGAGACAGGCTGCCATTTATGGGATGAAAGCAATTGCTATATCTGCGGAGAAAGCTAATGAGGCCCTGTTTACAAAAGCGGCATCATTTCTTGCTTCGAATCTGGAAACGATGATTTCCCAGATTCCTTCCGGCTCCTTCCTGAACATTAATGTCCCCTCTCTCTTCTCTGGTGAATGGGAGAAAGGCGGTATCGGGAGCATTGTCTATAATGATTCGATTGCTATCAGGGAAATCGAAGGAGAGCGGAGAATCCTTGAGATAGAGTATGCTGACCTTGAATATGGTTCAGCCGATGGATGTTACAGAGCCGATTACGAAATCTGCCGTTCCGGTAAGGCTTCTGTCTCTATAGTTGAAACCCACCCATCTCTTTCATCTTCAATGGGGAGTTTCACATTGTGAAGTGGGAGGATATCTGCTCGCGGTGCGGACTTTGCTGCCATGAGAAGGTAATCTATCCCGATGCATTGGTTATAGATCTCTCTATGCCTTGTGAATTCTACGATTCAGATAACTCCGGGTGTTCTGTCTACCATGAACGTTTCTCCTGTTGTTCCAGGTGCGAGAAGGTGACACCTCTGAAAGCGATGTTCAGCCGTTCCCTGCCAGACAGCTGCTCTTATGTGCAATGGGCGAAGCGCCATCATATCAGATTCCGCAGACCTTCAGAGCTCATCATAAACACCCAGCTCGACAGTACTTCTTGACGCACATCTCCGCTCTGTATACCTTAAATCCGATATGGAGATGTTTATGGATAGAAGATATGTCTATCTCGATAACAATGGCACGACAAGGATTGCCGATGAGGTCATGGAGTTCATGCATTCATACGATGAGCTCTATGGAAATGCTTCAAGTATGCATACCTTAGGGCGTCAGGCCGCTGCCGGAATAGAATGGGCCCGTGGTGAAGTAGCTGCTCTAATTGATGCAGATAGCTCTGAGATTTACTTCACATCAGGGGCATCGGAGAGCAATAACATGGTCCTCAATATATTCAGGGACATGATAGACGACGGGAAGGGCAAGAAGAAGATCATCGTATCCTCCGTTGAGCATCCTGCTACTATAGAGACTGTAAAGTATCTTAAAAAGCGTGGATACAGCGTGGAATTCTGCCCTGTGGACAGAATAGGACGTGTTGACCTTGCAGCTCTTGAGAAGCTTGTCGATGATGATACCGCACTTGTCTCTGTCATGGTCGGCAATAATGAATCGGGGACAATACAGCCTGTAAAGGAGTGCGCGAAGATCGCTCATTCACATGGTGCATTCTTTCACACGGATGCGACACAGGCAATAGGCAAGATTCCTGTATCGGTAAAAGATATGGATGCCGATTATCTATCGCTTTCTGCCCACAAGTTCTATGGTCCGAAGGGAATCGGGGTTCTGTATGCGCGCTCCGGTTCGCCGCTTTCCCCTTTCGTCCACGGCGGACACCAGGAGAAGGGTATGAGAGCTGGAACTTACAACAATCAGGCAATCTATGGGCTGGGAAAGGCCGCAGAGCTCGCCCGTCTCAATCTCGAAGAGGAGCACAGAAAACTTTGGGAGATGAGGGAAGCTCTCCGAAAGGGTATAGAGGAGCGTATTCCTGATATCATCGTAAATGGTTCGAACGATGAGTCGCTTTGTCTTCCGGGGACCCTGAATGTATCATTTCCATCAGCTGAAGGAGAGTCGATACTGCTCTATCTCGATCTCGAGGGGATAGAGGTCTCTACAGGATCTGCCTGTGCTACGGGTTCCCTCGAGCCAAGTTATGTCCTCCTTGCTGCCGGGCTTGATGTAGAGCTGGCACATGGGTCGATCAGATTCTCATTCGGACGTTATAATACGATGGATGATGTCGATTACGTTCTTGAGAAGCTTCCGCCGATTATCGAGAGGGTGAGAGCTATGAGTACAAGGAAGGTTTGATATGCCGGAAAGCTTTATGGCCCAGTGGGTCTATACAGATACAGTAAAAGATCATTTCATTAATCCGCGCAACCTATGGAAGGATGGCGAGGATTTCGTTCCCGATGGAGTTGGAGAGGTCGGATCCCTTGCCTGTGGCGACCAGATGCGCGTCGGTATAAAGGTTGAGGATGGAAAGATTTCAGACCTCAGATGGCTTACATACGGCTGTGCTTCTGCCATCGCTTCCACCTCGATGATGAGCGAGATGGCAATCGGCATGACGCTGGAGGAAGCCTATCATCTGACCCCTTCTGCGATAACAGATGCCCTTGGCGGTCTTCCTGAGCATAAGTTCCATTGCTCCGTCCTCGGCGACAAGGCGCTCAGGGCTGCAATCGATGATTACCTTGAAAAAAATGGTATGGAAAATCCTTATAAGGGAACCATTGCCAAGATAATCTGCGAGTGCAAGGGTGTTACGGACCAGATGATAGATGAGCTTGTAAAGAGCGGAAAGGTCAGCAATTTCGAAGAGCTGCAGAAGGAAACGGGATGTGCCACTGCCTGTGGCAAATGCCGCGACAGGATTCTTGAAGAGCTCAATGAATGCCTTCATATCTACGGTAAATGATAAGCGTATACCTTGAAGAGGTGAGGGATGCCCTCTATCCGAAGAAGAGCGGTGTCCTCACCAAACGCAATAAATATATAAAGATTGAACCGCTCAGGCCGTATACGAGGGATGAGATAAGGACGCTGAGACTGCGCCTTCATCTCTCTGTTGGCCTTTTCGCGGAGCTTCTCGGGGTTTCCGAGAAGACTGTGGAAGCCTGGGAGAGCGGGCACAATGAACCGTCAGGACCTGCGCTGAGACTGATGAATATGATCCAGCGCTATCCTGATGTGCTGACAGAATCGCATACTGTCTATGTGACTAGATAGCAGAGTATACAGATCCTCCGATGAATTCCCTGAGCAGTGAGTCTTCAGGCACAAGCTCTGAAGGAATAGGGTATACATAGTCAAGGAAATCGAGGAGCCTTCTTGCCTGTGCATAGGAGTCGCCTTTATCCTTCGATACAGACCTCAGAAGCGGAACCGCATAGGTCTTCAGTACTCCGAGCTCGTACTCCAGCGCACTGTTTATCATAACATCGGCATTGTTCTGGAATGGGAAGATATGATTCTTCTCGCCCCTTTCTACGGATGGCCACCTGGAGAGTGTCTCTGTGGCGTCGAAACCCCTTGTCCTGTTGTCTCTGACCATTCTCCTGAGGATTCTGTTGTCCGTTGTGCTTATCCTGGATCGTGTGTCCAGATTCACCTGTGTCAGGGCCGATATGTATATCCTGAAACCTTTCTCGCGCGGAAGCTCTGGAATGAGCGCCGGGTTCAGACCATGGATGCCTTCAATCACAAGGATAGAATCGTCGTCGAGCTTCACAGCTTCATCTTTGAATGTTGTCTTCCTGTCCTTGAATGAGAATTGGGCGAGATGAACCTCGTCTCCATTGATCAGGGATGTCAGCTGAGTCCTGAGAAGAGGAAGATCGAGGGCTTCCAGCACTTCATAATCCCTCTCCCCATATTCATCCAGAGGTACAAGCTCCGTGGTCAGATAGTAATCATCCAGGGAGATTCTTATGGGTTTGTAGCCATCGACCCTAAGCTCATCGGAGAGCCGCATCGAGAATGTCGTCTTGCCCGATGATGATGGCCCGGCGATGAATACAGCACGCACCTTTCCGCTTTCCCTTATGCTTCTGGATATATCTGATATGCGTCGCCGCTGAAGGGCTTCTGAAAGGAGTATGGTGTTCTTTATCTCTCCTGACATGGTCTTGAAGTTAAGCTCCCCCATCGAGGAGATTCCTAGGATTCTCGCATAGTTCTTGTTTTCATTGAAGACGGAGAAGAGAAGCGGATTATCCACAAATGGCATCAGCGAAAGCGGATTCCTGCTCTGCGGGTATCTTAGGAGCAGCCCATCTTCATACTCTCTCAGTTCCCATATCTCAAGATAGCCAAGAGTCGGAAGAAGCGGCTCATAGTACATTTCCATGCATCCTCCTATTCTTGCGAACTTGTAGGAAGATTTATTCATGGTCATAAGAAGCTCTTCCGTCTCCCTCAGTCCTTTTTCCCTTGAGTATTCCAGCGCTTCGTCCTGCGTGACTTCAACAAGCTCTATCGGGAGATTGTCGCTGATGGCCTTTTTCATCACTCTCTCCAGCGCGGCTTTATCTGGTTTCTCGCCATTTCTGTATCTGAAGTAGTATCCATCTCCAAGGCTGTGCCCGATGATCAGTGAACGTTCAGGTGCAACCACGGCAGAGGCGTAGGAGAGGAGAAAGCAGAGACTTTTCCTGTAGACTCTCTTTCCATATGGCGTGAATAGCCTGATAGTCTCTATCTCGGCATTCCCCTCAAGAGCTTCCGTAAGTGCAATAAGCTTGCCGTTTGCTTTTGCGGCGACTATCGGGTCCTGGCTGTAAGAAAGCTTTCCATCACATCCCAGAAGGTCTATGACCTTCACTCCCTTCGCTGCTGATATCTTCTTTCCATCTAGAATCAAATCAAGTTCTGCCATGGATGAATGATACCACATCGTTTCAAGCGTATTGTGGTGAACTCATGAAATTTCGTCCTGAATCCACCGGATAATTACACTCACTGTGTATTCCACCTCGCTTTCCGTCATAGGGCGACCTTTGGGAATATGGTGCCATTTCTCAAGGCAGGAACGGCAACAGCAACCTGTAGCGTGCTGGGCTATGAAGACGGGGTGTCCTTTCATCGGTGTCTGTTTGCCATCCTTTTCTTCATCGATATCGCTCAGCCGTTTTTCCACGAAGTCACGGGCATGGCGCTCGATCGTATCCATTCCTTTCCGTTCTATATATTCTCTGTCTTTTTCAGAGAGATGGAAGCGCATCCGGAATCTGGATGCTTTCCTCCTTTCCGTGAAAGCTGTCCATTCTGCATCGTTCATGCTTTGAGTGTATCCCTTTTCCTCTTTGCGGAATATAATGTGCGCTATGGCAGTTCTGGTTATTCATCTTGATAAAGAAGCAGCAGAGCGAAAGGAAGCGGGGTCTGTACATGGTCTGGACCTTGCAATCAGTCTCTATCGTGAATATGAGGAGCTGTCTCCGATAGTAATCATTCCGCCTTCGAATGAAGCTCTCAGATTCAATGGTTCGGCATTTTTCTCCTTCGTGTTCCGATCCCCGATAACAGAGCATA
This sequence comes from uncultured Spirochaetaceae bacterium, assembly GCA_944392705.1. GTDB lineage: Bacteria > Spirochaetota > Spirochaetia > Sphaerochaetales > Sphaerochaetaceae > Ornithospirochaeta. Next base: position 19,790 of record CALXXO010000015.1, on the reverse strand, counting down.
TGGCGCTTGCATCATCAGCCCTTTCACCGGGTTACTCACTGTACAGGCTGGGCTACGATGCCGTTGTCATAACAGGCAGGGCAAGGAAGCTTTCAGCTGTAACAATCACTGCAGATGGTGCTGAGCGGACTGCTGCAGATAATCTCAGGGGGCTTTCCTCTCTCGATGCTGAGGTTATTGCAAAGAAGAATATAACCGATGTTTGCCTGTCCGTAGGAAGAGCCGGGGAGAATGGTGTGCTCTATGCTTCTTTGCAGTCCGGGGGCAATGAGGTAGCTGCCCTTGGGCTTGGATGCCTTTTCGGATGGAAGAATATAAAGATCATCACCATGCCGGGTTTCTCGAGAAAGGATGACCTTGGCAACGGGAAGCTTGAACACAAGGTGAGAAGGAGACAGGAGAGGAACGGGATTTCGAAAGCTATCAGGAAGGAGGGGGGCGGCAGATTCATCGATGCCCTTCTCCGTCTCGGTGCACTTCCTGTCAGATACTACAGCGACAGGTTCGATCCACGTGCATTCTTCCTCGATGGAAGAGCGATGATGGATGAGTATGGAGTCTATCCCGAATCCTGTCAGGAGTGCTTCTTTGCCTGTGGGCGCAGGACAAGGGATAACGAAAGGCTGCCTTCCTGGAAAGAATGTGCGATGCTGGGAAGCAATCTAGGATTCTTTTCCATAACCGCTGTCCGCAAACTCTCGGATGCTGTAAGCGAGGAAGGGCTCGGAATTTCAGATACAGGAGCACTGCTTTCTTATCTTTCCTCTCTGCCCGGAACCGACTACACGCTTCCTTCGATGAGGGGAAAAGGCATCGATGATTATGTAGCGCTTGTCCATTCGATTGGAGAGAACATCACTCCTGGCGATAAACTCTCAATCGGCCTGAAGGCTTTCCCAGATGCTGTGCAGATGAGCAATCATCTGCCTTTGGTGACGGATCTGCGTGGCGATAAAGCCGGAGCTGTCATGGCAAGCCTTTCCCTCCCGGATGAGCTTCCAGCTTCCGTTCTGCTTCCTCACAGGGCTCTGAGCGATAAGGCTGCCGCTATCATGGCATTTTACGAGAGCGCATATCGCTATGCGCTTGTGTCAGAAGGGTACAATCCAATGGGAACGATACCGGAGTGGTGGGGAAGGCTTCCATGGATTGTATTCCGTATTCCTTTCATTCTCAGAATCGCTGCGCTTCTCTTCTCTGCCTATGGGAAGAAAGGCCGCAGTCTCCTCATGCATGGTATCAGTCTTGTCGAGGAATTCTCACAGCCTGGGAAAGTCCCAGAGCTCTTCACATCAGAGCCTTGTAGTGCTTTTGGCGATGGCGCGACGGTATCACAGGTGAGAGTTATGGAAAACTATGAGCGGGAGAAGCGTATTGCCTTCAGAGTGCTGAAATCGAGGAGTGAGAAAAGGGTTAAACCATCTTCCGACAGTACCGCGGCGGTAGGGCCTTCTGATGATCTAGGGCGCGATGGGGACCCCGGATTGCAGAACACAACGCCATCTTCTTCATAGAGCATCGGTACATGGGTGTGCCCTGATATGAATATATCCCCGGATGAGAGGGGGAAATCTGAGGATGATAATCTATCCGAATGTGTAACGATTACTCTGTGTCCATAGATTTTCATCTCCCTCGATAAAGGCGGAAATGGCATATTCATGTACTCGTAGAACCTGTCACAGTTTCCCCTGACAGCAATCAATGAGGAGTAGAATGATTCATACATCGGGTCTGGGCACTGGTCGCCAGCGCTTATGATTCCTTCTGACTGGAAATGAGAGCACGCGCTTTCTATCAGTTTCATTCCATCGTATGAGCCATGGATATCTGAGGTGATGATGTACATATGGAGAGGATACAACAGTATTCTCAATATGGTCAAAATGGAAAAGAGTGTTACAAAATCCCCGGAAACGTGAGACGATATAGGTATAAGATGCTATTTTGGAGGTATCTTAGTTCAGCGAGAGGGCGAGATGGAGGAAAGATATTTAACAGCGGATGATGGACACAGGATTTTCCTTCGTGTCTGGAAGGCAGATAACGCAATAGCGACAGTTCATATAAATCATGGAATGGCGGAGCATAGCCTGAGATACCAGCCTTTTGCCCAGTATCTCAATGCTCTGGGTTTTTCTGTTTACGCACAGGACCATAGAGGGCATGGCTTTACGAAGGAAGAGGACGAGAAAGGATGGTTTTCTGAGCATGGTGGCTGGAGGACTGTCGCAGATGATGCCTGGCTCGTGGACAAGGCGATCACGCTGGAATATCCATCGCTTCCTCATATTCTATTCGGCCATTCAATGGGATCTTTTGTGGCCCGCACGTGTCTCTCGGAGCATTCATCGGCCTATTCCGCTGCCGTCATATGCGGGACAGGCGCTTCCCAGGGTATCGTGGGAAAGGTCGGTAAGCGTATTGCGGAACACAGGGCAAGGAAGTACGGCTCCAAGCTCCCCGATGCATTCATGCAGCGCCTTGCATTCGGCTCCTATGTCAAGCATTTCCCGGGAGAGGGGGAGACAGGATGGCTTTCCAAGGATAAGGAAGAGGTCAGAAAGTATGATGAGGATCCTCTCTGCGGTTTTATCTGCTCATCGCAGTTCTATGCAGATCTTATCGAAGGCTCATTCACCGCAAATGACATAAAGCGCGCTCGTATGATAAGAAAGGATATACCAGTGCTTATCGTATCGGGGACGGACGATCCTGTGGGAGACTATGGGAAAGGCGTTGAGAAAGTGTATAGAATGTACAGGAAGGCTGGGCTTGAGAATGTCTCTCTCCGTCTTTTCGAGGGAGACAGGCATGAGATACTTAACGAGACAGACAGGGACAATGTCATGAAGGTCATTTCCGATTTCATGGTTTCTGTCCTGAAGGATGAGAATGCAGGATAATACTGAGAGCGGATTCTTTTCCGTCATTGGCCGATGGTGGGTTAACTATGTGAAGGCTCTTGGGCTTGCTTTCAGGGGTATGGGCCGCGATAACATCTCGATGATGGCTTCCGGCCTGGTCTATTCCACTTTGATAGCAATAGTCCCATGTATTACGTTCCTTGTTGCTTTTCTATCAGCATTCGGAGTGCTTCAGCCTTTCATGGACCTGGTCAGCCTTATGATTGAAGATACCTTCGGGGAGAGCACAGGAACTGAGCTGATGGATTATATCGAGCAGTTCTCTTCCAATGCCATGAGCCTTGGTGTTATAGGGCTTATCTCATTCATATTCACTGGCATCCTGCTTGTAAATAAGATTTACATAGTCATCAACCATATATTCAGGACCCATTCCTCCTCGGGTACTGTAAAGAGATTCACAGCTTTCCTTACCCTGCTTATTCTCGGATCGTTCATGGTTGTCGTGGTATTTGCCGTCAGGAGCATGGTTGGTGACAGGATAAGGGCAATGCTTGTAGGTACGGAGGGGACGAGGAGCTTTCTGTACTCCGTGCTTGTGTTCTCGATAGCCTGGGTCCTGGTTTTCCTGCTGTACTATGCTGTCCCGAACACGAAGATAAGGTTCATATCCGCAGCTGTAGGCGCGACGACGTGCATAGTCTCGATGATTATTGCACTGGCTGTATTCAGGATAATAACGACGACAATGGTCAGCTATTCCGTAATCTATGGATCAATGGCTTCCATATTCGTGGCGCTTCTTTTCCTGTATATTCTCTGGTTTGCGATATTATTCTCGGCGGAGCTTGTTTTCGTCCATCAGTTCAGACCTGACAAGACTTCAATAATGGGCAATCTCGAAACGCCGTTCAGGCAGATTTCGGAAGCTGTGAATACCCTCCTTCTCATTTCCGACAAGTACAGGAGAGGAGAGGGGGCGATGAGCCAGAAGGAACTTATAAAGAAGCTTGCTATACCGGCTGCAAGGCTTGCGAAGTATATCTCAGATCTGGAAGAAGCTGGAATGGTTCTTGCTGCCAATACACAGCGGACGCTGTTTGTTCCTGCAAGACCTCTCGACCAGATGAGGGTAAGCAATGTGATCAGCGCGCTTTTCGGTGCTGATAATGATGAATCTATAGAAACGCTCGGCGAAGCTGTAGCCGCTGAGTTCCTTCACCGAGGGGTCGAAGACACAAGCTCCGTGACGGTGGAGAATTTACTGGAGAGAGTATGATAATAGACAGAAAAGAAGCAGAAGATATTCTTGGTTCATTCCCGACGCTCCCGATGCCAGGAAGCGCTGTATGCCGCACATATAATGCGGGGGACCTTGAGATAAGGTATCACAGGAATCCGGAGAGCGCTGGCTCCGATGTTGTGATTGCAATCTCGTATGCTGTGACAGTGCACTACAAAGGAAAGTATATCTTCGCATCTTCCATTGAGCGCGATGATCTGAGAGCTATTTCTCCCATGATTGGGGTTCCACTGAGGGAACTTCAGGAAGAGTATGGCGTCAAAGGCTTCTATGGAGAGCCTAAAGTATTGCTGTATGGCAATGGTGAGAAAGAGAGCCTTGGTCCGTATCAGGGGATGAACAAAGAGGAAGAAATCATCGACTTCCTCCTCTCTGTCGTTCTTGATACATTCGATGAGCTTGCAGAGCCTGTTGAGGTTCAGAAAGCAAGATAGAGCATATACAGGCCTATTGCCAGCACCAGTATGCCGAGAATGATGTTCAGCACTGTGCTTGCTTTTCTCATTGATTCCTTCTGTCCCAGCTTTCTTATGAGGGATGGGGATGCTCCAAGGAGTACTGCAAGCGCTGTGCAGCCTATTGAGTAGCACAGGAGGAGGAATCCTCCCTTTATTGCTTCTCCTTCAGCACCAGCAATGGAGAGAATCACGACAAGCATCGGTGTGGAACAGGGGGATGAGAAGATACCTCCCAGAACACCTGCGATGAGAGCTCCTAGATATCCTCTTTTCCTGTTAGCTGCGGCGAGGTAGGTGGATGGGATTATATTCACAATTCCCCACATCTGCAGAGCCATCAGAATCATCAGGATTCCCAGGATGAGATACCACCATCTGGCAGCATTCCCGATCAGGGTTCCCAGGAGTGCTGCGGCAACTCCGAATGCAGTGAATGTGACAGCGGTCCCGACTGCATATACAAGCGATAGCCTGAAAGCCTTACCCGGCGATGCTTCCTTGCCCACATATCCGAGCACAAGGGGAATCTGGGACAGGGCGCACGGGGTTATGGAGGTTATCACACCGGCGGCAAGTGCTATGACAGGGGCAAGCCATCCGCTTCCCGAGATGCTGTCAGATAGTGTTGTCAGTATTCCGTCCAGCATTCCTCAGCTCCTCTATCATCGTCTCAAGCTGCGATCTGTAAAGATAGCCTTCATGGATTGTCATGGCGTGTTCACCTGAGTCGCTGTAGTTGTAGAGGATATAGCTTATCTCAGAGTCCTCAGGAGGTGTGAATGGTTTTCCATTCGCTTCGAATACCGCGATAGTAGGTGTCACCCTTATCGGGAAGTACTGGAAGGCGGCTTCGTTTTCCTCGAGATCCATGTATCTGATTTCAATATCCTCGACAGTGCGGTTGAGTTCCGTAAGGTCTGGCATCATCCTCAGGCACGGCTGGCACCAGCTTTCGCCCATTACTATGATCATGGGTTTCTCGCTGTTCTGGATTATCTCAGGAGTGAATCCTGTGATCTCAAGCGTTGGCCTGGCTTCCTGCTCGCGCCTGGCGTTGCTGTCGATTGTTTCCTGCATTGAAGCCGTGCTTCCCGTCTGTGTACGCTTTACGATGAATACGGCTCCGATGAGAATTAACACCGCAAGAATCACGAGGCCCTGTATTATTCTCTTCCTCATTCACTCTCCTTTCCCCAGGCTTCAATCTGGACGAGGGCCGGGAATGGCGATGGGTCATCCGCTTTGATTAGATGCGATACAGTTATGGATGTGATTCCCTTCCTGTCGGCTTTGACAGGTTTCTGGGCGCCGTCGAGCTTTTCAAGCGATGCTTTCTCCTCGCTTCCGTCTGAGAACGATACTGTGGCTTCAGTCCACCATGCATCGTGCGGGAAATCCGCTCTGTCGTAGAATATGATGCTCTCGATATCCACAGGGCGGCCGAAGTCCACTGTCATCTCTGCATCCGGGTTGCGGTTTATTCCCCAGCTCGACCATGGGAATTTTCCATGGTTGTCAGATGCAATATATCCATCCACTGCATTCCTGGATGCGAATACGGACTCTCCACGGGTCTCCACGTTCGCATATGTATGGGGATAGAGCGCATTATTTCCATGCCAGTCATATGGATTGAGGGCAAGGTTCCTGTAATTACCTCTCTCCCCGTCCTTTGCTTTCCTTATCTGCAGAAGGTGAAGATTGCCTGTGAATGACTGTGGAGGGTATGGAAGCTTCGCATCATCGAAGGGAACTGGCAGCGTGTAGAGTCCGCGGCACCACAGCAGAGCTGGCATAAGGCCTGTATCGAGATTCACCCAGTACAGTCCTTCCTCGGAGAATTCCGCTTCTATTGTATCTCCTGCTTTATACTCTTCTGAATATATGGAGTAAAGCTCTTCATTTCCCTGTTTCTCGAAGAGAATGTCCTCTCCGTTCTTTATTCTTATTGTAATCATATTGTCTCCTTGCCAAGATTCTAGCATCAAAGCTCCTTTCCTGCATAATAGGAAGCATGGACAGAGATGCTTTTTTCCGGTGCAAACGGTTCTTTTTCGATACAGATAGGATGAAAGAGACTGCGGAGTATGCTCTCCGCTACTCTCCCGATGAATGTGCAAAGGTTCTGAAGACTGCAGACGATGCGGCCAGAATGGTATATAGTTTCACCCTTCGCTGGGATCTTGAGCAGATGCAGACCCCTGTTGTATTCAACGACAAGATAGACTGGTTGTACCAGCCGGGAGATGATGCTGAATTCGTCTATGCATTCAACAGGATGCGGCACTGGATCTGCTATGGTGAAGCCTATGCAATGACAGGCGATGAGAAATATGCACAGGCGTTCGTACGCGAGCTCAGAAGCTGGACTGAGAGTGTGAAAAGATCTGATCCTTCGTGCAGTAAGGCCTGGAGATCGATAGAGGCGGGGTTCAGGATGGAGTACTGGTCGAAGGCTATACAGTTCTTCCGTTCATCTCCTGCATTGACGGAGGAAGTTCTTGATATATTCTCCGCTTCCATGGCTGAGCACGCTGAATTCATCATGACGGTCTGGGATAGCTACAACAGACTTTCAAACTGGGGGATTATCTCGAACCACGGTCTTTTCGAAGCTTCCGTGATTCTTCCCGAGACCAGCCGTACTCTTGAATGGCGGAAAGAAGCGTTAAGGCGCCTTGACCTGGAGCTCAGGATGCAGGTCTACGATGATGGTGTTCACTGGGAGCAGAGCGCAATGTACCACAACGAGGTCCTGCAGTGTTTCCAGGATGTTCTAATCCTTTCCAGGCATTGCGGCATAGAGCTTCCTGAAGGAATGGAAGAGCGTATATACAAGCTTTCCTATGCTTCTGCTCTTCTTCAGAAGCCTGATGGTTCTGAGCCTATGTCAGGAGACAGTGATGATATAGATCAGCGCGACCTTACGGAAAAGAGCGCGTGGCTTTTCTCCGATTCTATGTTCAGGGCGCTAGGAGAGGAGCATATGACATTCGATGCTCTCTGGGATACAGGGCTCGATGCTGCCACAGAGTATGAAGCCCTTGATAAACTCTCTCCTTCCGAGCTTGTGGCTAGCTTCCCGGATTCTGGAAGAGCTGTGTACAGATCCGGCGGTACCTACATTTCGTTTAAGGATGGTACGCTTGGGGCCGGTCATGGGCACGCGGACCAGACGCATTTTGACCTGTTCGCCAATGGCGAGGATATCCTTACCGATGCAGGCAGGTTCACATATGTTGATGGCCCGGAGCGCTATGAGTTCAAGAATTCGGAAGCCCATAATGTAATAACAATTGATGGCAGGAACAGCTATATCCCATCGGACAGCTGGGCATATTCGAAGATGAGCCGGGCCTATGGTTTCAGCGTTAAAGAAAAGGATGGATTTGCTTTTATTCAAGGTGGTCATTTAGGATATTCTGATATCGGAGTGTTTGTATCGAGAAAGATAGTTGCGCTTTCCCCCGATCTCATTGTCATCTCCGATGCTTTCTATTCGGATGGAAAGCACAGGGCTATCTCGAATCTTCACTTCTCCGAAACCGGCAGTGTCTGGAGCGATGGTGTGGATACTCTTAGATTCACCTCTGACAGGAACGATGTATGGATGAAGGTGATAGGGGGAGAGAGCACTGAACTTTATTGGTCCAGGATATCGAGACACTACAATCAGGCGGTGAGGAATATGAGCGCACGGACTGAGATGAGCTTCTGCGGCTCTGGCTCGATGCTTACTGTAATAAGCCTGAGTGGAGAAATCCGAGCTGAGCGAGTTCCCGTAATGAGCGCTTTTTATAAGCGAGAGCTTCCTCCAAGCGCTATCGAAGGCTACAGGATTGGCGAGTATCTCTTGGTCGTCAGCCACTATGAATGGGGCTCTCCTACAGACAGCTTTGTGATTGAAGGCCGCGATGGCTGGGGGCAGACTGTTGTATTCAGAGAGTCCGATGAATCTATAGGAACGGTGCTGGAGTATTAGAAAAATATACGGAGACTCTTGTGAATCTCCGTATAATCATTAAGCTGTAGTTGCTATCTCCGCTTTGCTCTCTTCCATCACATCGTAATAGAACTCCTCGAGTGCCTTTGCATCCATTAGCATCGGCACAGGGTAGAGCGGATTGGCTTCCTTGTCTGCATATCTTGAGAGCTCCGGTATGTCTTCTTTTCTGATTCCCCTGAGCTTTTCCGGGATGTTCATCTCCCTTTCCATTTTCTTTATTGCGTCGATGAAGGCCTTTGCTTTCTCTTCGTTGCTGCTGCCCTCGATTCCTGCGGCATCTGCAAGTTCTGCAAGTTTTCTTTCCGCGCTCTTTCCGTATTTCTCGAGGACATATGGAAGGAGGACTGCATTTGCAAGTCCGTGTGGGACATTGTACTTTCCACCGAGAGAATGCGCTACGGCATGAACATAGCCTACATATGACACAGTGAATGCGGATCCTGCGAGGAATGCTGCTCTGAGCATATTTCTTCTTGCTGTCATATCATCACCATTGCTGTAAGCTTTTTCCAGCGATGAGAAGATAAGGCTGACAGCTTCCTTTGCTGCTTTCCTCGTTTCCTTCGTTGTAGATCCTCCGATGTAGGCTTCTACTGCATGGGTCAGGGCATCGAGACCTGTGGATGCTGTAAGCGATGGTGGGAGGGTTCTTGTAACTTCCGGGTCGAGTACAGCGTAGCGGGGTATGAGTGGGAAGGAGTTGATAGGATACTTATGCCTTGTCTTGCTGTCTACGATGACGGATGCAAGGGTTGTCTCGCTGCCTGTTCCTGCCGTTGTGGGAACTGCGACAAGAAGCGGGATTTTCCTCAGTACCTTCAGTATTCCTTCCATCTTCGAGAGAGGCTTCCTCGGGTATGCTATTCTGGCACCTACAGCTTTCGCTGCGTCTATAGAAGAGCCGCCGCCAAAGCCGATGATGGCTTCTGCTTCGGAGGAGAGGTACAGGCGTCTGGCTTCCTCTACGTTGTCAGTGGTTGGATTGGCTACAGTTGAATCATAGACTGCGAGCTTTATGCCTTTCTCCGCCATGATTGTTTCAAGTTTTGCTGTAAGGCCCATTCCCCTTATTCCCTTGTCCGTGACAAGCAGTACGCTCTTTATTCCCTTGCTCTTGAAAAGCTCTGGGAGCTCATCGAGGGATCCCAGGATATCTGGCTTTCTGTATGGAAGGAGAGGAATAGCAATCCTGAATGCCTTCTGGAAAATCCTGCAATATATCTTTCTTGCCGGGTTCATAATCAATCCTTTGTCAACATTTATTTGATAAGTGTCAATATTGACAGAAATCAATATTATGTCAAGACAAATGATTGCTTATTGTAAAATAGGTCTTTTCCTTGTCTCGTGTGCTCTTTCGACCTTCGCTGTCATCTCCTTTATGGCTTCTTCGTAACCTGAGAGGGCGGCAAAAGGCGCGAATTGAGCTGCTCTGTTTATCCGCGGCATCCTGGGATGGGTCTTTGACTCATGGTGGGGTTTGTCTATGATATCATCGTAATTCATGCTTTGTGCCCTCCAATCTGGTTGTTCCTTTCCATTGCAGTCGCGCCTTCTTCAAGGCTCATCCCTCTTATAAGCGCATTCTTACCGAACTTCCTCTTTATTGCGATGGTAGCATCCTGCAGTCTTCTTTCCCTTTCCTCGTCGGCCTTTCTCTGCCTGATTTCCTCCTCATCGGAGAAGAAATCGAGCTGTACGGGGTCGTTCCTCGCTTCATCTTCATCGGTGACTTTCATTGCGGTTATGTAAAGCCTACGTATAAGAAGGGATTCATCCACAGTGTTGTCGAAGATATCGACAGCAGCTCTGCTTATTTGCTTCGATGACGATGTTGGAGGGCTGAACGCGACAGAGCCATGTACTCCTTTCGGAACTGTTCGTCCGTAATGATCTTTTCGCGTCTTTCCGCTGAATCCTTCATTCTTCATGTTTTCGGCATCGTAGCCCACCGCAAGTACTATCTGGCTCGTCACAAGCTTCTTTTCGACGAGATCCAGCGAGAGGGAGTCTGCCATCTCCTTGACAACAAGCCTGGCTTTTTCAGCAGTGTACGGAGATTGAAGAACCTGTCCCGATCCGATGCTGTTCTCCTCCGGACGGTATTCTTTTATATCCTTCATCGTGCACGGTTCCCAGCCCCATGCATGGTCTATCAGGAGCTCCGCGTTCACTCCGAAAAGCCTGTACAGGAGTTCCTCGTTCCTTTCCGAGCATCTGGCTATATCGCCCATAGTGTATAGTCTGTGCTCCTCAAGTTTTCTGGCGTATCCATGTCCGACACGCCAGAAATCGGTAAGGGGCTTATGGGACCAGAGCTCCCGCCTGTAGCTCATCTCATCAAGCTCCGCGATTCTCACTCCGTTCTCATCTGCTTTTATGTGCTTCGCCATTATATCCATAGCGACTTTCGCAAGGTAAAGATTTGATCCGATACCTGCAGTTGCTGTTATCCCGGTCTTTTCAAGGACTGCGAGTATAAGCTTCATGGCGAAATCGTGGGCGGAGATTGAATAGAGCTGAAGATACTCTGTCGCATCGATGAAAACTTCATCGATCGAATAGACGTGTATATCCTCCGGGGCGATATAATCGAGGTATGTAGCGTAGATTTCCGTGCTGCATTCGATGTAATGCGACATCCTGGGCTTTGCGATGATGTAATCGAGCGAAAGCGACTTGTTTTTCCTCAGCTCTTTATCGCTGTAGGATTTTCCTTTGAGCTTCCTTCCGTAAGCTTCTCTTTCACGTTTCCTGTTGATATCCCTTACAATTTCCCTGACTTCGAAAAGGCGGCAGCGTCCGGGTAGCCCGTAGGATTTCAGGGAAGGGGAAACTGCTAGGCAGATTGTTTTGTCCGTTCTGCTTTCATCTGCAACCACCAGATTGGTATCCATTGGATCGAGCCCGCGTTCACGGCACTCGACCGATGCATAGAATGATTTAAGGTCGATTGCTATATAAGTCTTCTCTGCCACACTATAGATAATAGCAGAAATCAGAATTCGATAAGCTCGTAATCCCTGCTTCCTGTTCCTAAATCTGCGGCAGCTTCTATTGTGTGTATACCATTTCGGCTGTTCACGCGTTCCATGAAGTGCTCCTTTCCGGGGTCATCGGATGCCATTACGAGGTCGATGCAGGCCTGGTCTATGGCAACCGGATCGGTCGATGCCAGTATTCCGATATCCTTCATGCATGGATCCTCGGCGACTACACAGCAGTCGCAGTCTATTGAGAGATTCTTCATGACATTGATGAACGCGATTCTGTTCCTGAAGTGATTCACTACGCTTTCTGCGGCATCTGCCATAGCTTCCGGGAATACAACGCTGCTTGCGTGTTTCTGCCATGTCTCGAAACGGTCATCTGTTACACCTGCAGAGTGAATCAAGGCTTTTCCGGCTCTGCTTGCACAGCCGATTGAGAGCTGTTTCAGTGCTCCGCCGTATCCTCCCATTGGGTGTCCCTTGAAATGGGCGAGGACGAGCATCGAATCATAGTTGAGGATGTTCTTTCCCAGATGATTCTCCTTGAGTACCTTGCCATTTGGGATTGGCCATATTACGTCCGGGCCCTCAGCATCCATGAGATCTACTGTGAAGTATTTTGTCCATTCGTGCTCTTCAAGGAGTTTCCAGTGTGATTCCGTATTGTCCCTTACTCCGCCTGCTGCATCTCCATATGCTGTGTTGCACTCGACAATAGTGCCTTTTACCGCCTCGACCATCGGCTTCCAGAAATCAGGATGAAGGTAGTTCTGATTGCCTTTCTCGCCAGAGTGGATTTTAACAGCCACATTACCCGGCAGTTCTATACCGAGTTTCTCATACGCTTCCACGACTTTTTCCGGTGTGATGATACGAGTGAAATAGACCTTTGCTTTCATATTTTCCCTCCCTTGGGTGTTTCTGTTTTATCTAAGAGATCCATGATGTATTTTCTTGTCATTTCAGTAGCGGTGGTATTTGATGCTTCCATTCCGACTGCCTTCATTGCCGCCTGCTGTTTATCAGTAGGATGGATATATGGATAGATTCCATACATGAAGAAGAAAAGCTCATAGACGAAATCATGGCGTTCAGCCTGAGATAGTGTAGGAAAGAATTTTCCGAGAGCCGTTTTCAGATACTCTGATACGGACTGGAACTGTTTCTTGAAGCTTATAAGGCATTCAAGGCTGCTGTTATCCTCGATTTCGTAGAGATTGAGCGAGAGGATTTTCAGAAGCCTGTCCCGGCCTTCGAGAGATGCGGCAATTGCATCCGCGAAGTCCATTGGGGATAATCCATCCTTACCACCAAGGATATTTTCTAGAGCCTTTCCCCATAATCTGTACTCATCTTCAAGAAGAGCCAGGAATATCTCTTCCTTTGTCTTGAAGTAATTGTAGATCGTTGGCCTTGAAACATCCGCTTCCAGACTGATGTCCTTCATGGTGATATCTTTCATCGGCATCCTGTCATAGAGCTTGCGGCAGGCTGCTATTATCTCATATGGCCTTTTCTCTACAGTTTCTTTTGATACTTTCATCAATCTGAAAAATAGTGTTTTTGTGACACGGTGTCAATAAAAATCTTTTTTGACAAGTACAATTGTGTCCAAATTCGGAAGTGGAAGTTTATCTAAATTTGGAAGTCAAAGTATGTCCAAATTAGGAAATGAAACAGTGTCCAAATTTGGAAGTGAGAGTTTTTATCTTGATATTATTCCTTATCATATAATAAAATCAATTTCATGAAAGATAAGTCTAGAAAATATACACCAAGAATCGTTGATGAGCTTCTTGGTTTGTATATGGAAAGTAGCGGTGCTGTTTTGATTGAAGGACCGAAATGGTGCGGCAAGACAACAACGGCAAAACAGATTGCCAAAAGTGTTGTTGAATTAGGCGACCCTGACAAGTTTGATGAATACACTGAGCTTGCTTCTATTTCGGCTTCAAAACTTCTGGAAGGTTCGGAACCACGGCTTATTGATGAATGGCAGCGTATACCTAGGCTTTGGGATTCTGTTCGCACGCTTGTTGATAGAAAAGGGGGCTTTGGTCACTTCATACTCACAGGGTCTTCATCACCTTTGAGCAAAGAGGATGAAAAGAAGAAGATGCATAGTGGAACCGGGAGAATTGCACGTCTTACAATGCGTCCATTCACTCTTTTTGAGTCTGGCGATTCTACGGGGACCGTCAGCATAAGTAAGCTATTTTCAGGCAATTTGGATGTTGATGGTTCAAATACTATGGATATCGATCATCTTGCCTTCCTTTGCTGTAGAGGAGGGTGGCCAGAGGTTTGTATAGCTGAGAATATCAGTGAGAGAGCGTCATTGATGGTGGCACGTTCTTATGTGGATGCTATATGCTCCAATGAACTTGAGCTGGAAGATGATGTGATATTTGACAGGGGGAAGATGGCTTTGTTCATGCGTTCATATGCTCGCAATGTTGGTTCTCAGCAAAGTATACAAGGGTTGTTAAGTGACATTTCATCTTCTGGATCTTTCTTGTTTTCTGATAAGACTGCCTATTCATATCATAAATTCCTCAGGCGAATTTTTGCCATTGAAGATATGGCTGCCTGGAATGTAAATCTGAGATCAAAGACAGCAATTCGATCAGCTGATACTAGATATTTCAGCGACCCGTCCATTGCTGCTGCTAGTTTAAGACTTGGCCCCAATGATCTGATTGGAGATTTGCGTACATTTGGATTCATCTTTGAGAATCTATGCATGAGAGATTTGCGTGTATATTGCGGTGCGAATGAAGGAAAAGTGTTCCATTACCGTGATAAAACAAACCTTGAATGCGATGCTGTCATACATTTGCTTAATGGAAAATATGGGCTTGTTGAAATAAAGCTTGGCGGAAAAGATGCAATTGACCATGGTGCGGCTACTCTTCATAAACTCGCAGCTAAAATCGATGAAGATAAGATGGGCAAGCCTTCTTTCCTTATGGTTTTGATAGGTGTTGGATCATATGCCTATAGACGCGAAGATAATGTTTTGGTGGTTCCTATTAGCACACTTGGGGCTTGAAAAATCATGCGTGAATTTCTAGGCCATGACAGGCCTTTCTGCTGACTTTCTTGTCAGCGGAGAATTTGTGCCGCTATATAGATGTACTATTTCAGAACCGTGTGAACGTTCTTGAGGGACTTCAGCATGGAAAATCTTTTTATGATCTAAAGTGGTGAGGGCAATCATTGATTGTTTTCTTAACATCAAAGGGTTGTATTGATTGGAATTGATACTGTTTTTTCCTGAATTTTCACCTATTTGGGAAAATCATATGGACGCTAAGGCAAGTTGCGGCTAATATGCACCTGTTTCTTGTTCTGGGAACTAAAATTGATTATGTGATTCTTCTCGGCTCTCAAAAGCTATCATAATGCGTTGCATACTGATAGTATGGGGGCAGGATGAGGAATCCTGAATTCCATTTCAGAGGAGTGCTATGATAGAGATTAGGCACCTTAGAAAGGTATTTGATGATGATACCATCCCGCTGAAAGATATCGATGTTACGATAAATGACGGCGATGTGATATCAATCATCGGTCCATCCGGTACAGGGAAATCGACGCTGCTGAGATGTATCAATATGCTCACAGAACCCACTTCGGGCAGCATTATAGTCGATGGGCAGGACATTACGGAGAAGGGTTGTAACCTCAACGAGATCAGAAAGAAGATGGGAATGGTCTTCCAGTCATTCAATCTTTTCGGGCATCTCACAATAATCGAGAACATCATGAATCCTCAGATTACGCTTCTTGGAAGAAGCAGGCAGGAAGCCTATGACAAGGCTATGTATCTGCTGCAGCAGGTTGGTCTTGCATCCAAGGTCTTTGCATATCCTGAGGAACTATCAGGTGGTCAGCAGCAGAGAATCGCTATCGCCAGAACACTTGCGATGGATCCAGATATAATTCTCTTCGATGAGCCTACATCCGCGCTCGATCCGTCGATGATTGGGGAAGTCCAGTCTGTAATAAAGATGCTGGCGAAGAGCGGAAGAACAATGGTTATTGTCACCCATGAAATGGATTTCGCAAGAAAGATTTCGAACCGGATCATCTTCATGTACGATGGATATATCTATGAGGATGGTACACCGAAGGAGATCTTCGAGCACCCGAAGCATGAGATAACCAAGAAGTTCATACAGCGTCTTTCATCGCTTACTTACAAGATCACATCCACCGATTTCGATATCGAAGCGATGAATGATGAGCTCAATGCATACGGCGAGAAGCTCCTTATCGAAGCTGAACGTTTGAGCAAGCTCTCCCTTGCATTCGAGGAAATCTGTATAAACAATATCGCGATATCCACAGATACACCGGATATCCTTGTGAAAGTGGAGTATTCAGAGAAGCTCGATATCCTTTCCATGCTTATCTGCTACAAGGGCGAGAAGTTCGATGTTCATTCATCGGGCAGCAAGCTCTTCCAGGACCTGCTTGCAGAACCTACTACAGAAGTCAAGCAGGATGATATCACAGATGACCCAATGGGCTATGAGCATCTGATAACAATGCGCTTCAGATGGCTGGAGGAGAACTGATGAGAAAACTGATTGCTGTTGTTCTGCTGTCTCTCTGCTTCTTCTCTGTAAATGCTGCAGAGTTCGATACTATCGAGAGCCTGAATGGTCACGATATCGGGGTGCAGACAGCTGTTCTGTACGAAGAGCTTATCCAGGATAGGGTTCCTGATACTACTTTCCAGTACTATACGATGCCGAATGATCTTATTCTCGCTCTGCAGTCTGGAAAGATAGATGCCTATCTCATTGAGGAGGTAAGCTATGGTGTCCAGAAGAAGAACCATCCTGAGCTTACGGTCCTTGAGGAGCCTGCTGGATATATAAACGCAACCTGTATTATCGGCAATAACGAGAAACAGGATAGGCTTCTTTCCGAGCTCAATGCTTTTATTGCGGAAAGCAAGGAGAATGGGCTCCTTGACAAGCTTTACGACTACTGGATTACCGATTTCGATCCTATAAATGATACCTGTGATGTTACAGGATTCACTGGCGAAAATGGTGTTATTTCCGTAGCTGTTGAGGGTGGGTACGAACCATTCTCGTTCATCAGCAATGGTCATGTCTCGGGTTTCGATGTTGATTTCATGTGCCGTTTTGCCCGTGCCTATGGCTATACTCCTGAGTTCTATGAGGTTCCTTTTGAAGCCATAGCTCCAGGTGTAGAGAGCGGTAAGTATGATATCGGAATGAATATTGTCGTAAGCGAGGAAAGAAACGAGACTGGAACGCTTTCCGATGTTTACTATTCAACTCCGATACGTCTTGTTATCCTTGGAGAGGATGATTCAGCGCTGAGTTTCTTCGATCAGCTTGCTGAGAGCTTCTATAAGACATTCATCAGGGAAAACAGGTGGCAGCTGTTCCTTCAGGGTGCAGGTATTACCATTCTTATAACAGTGACATCGATCATTGCAGGAACAATTCTTGGATTCCTGGTTTATATGCTCTGCAGGAAAGGTGGTAAGGTATCTAATTCCATTACCAATTTCTTCCTCTGGCTCATTCATGGTATGCCAACGGTCCTTCTGCTGATGATTCTCTACTACATAGTATTTGGCTCTTCATCGCTCAGCGGTACATGGGTGTCCGTTGTAGGCTTCTCCCTGATGTTTGCCTGCTTCATGATTGATATGCTCCGCGTGGGATGCAATGCTATAGGGCGCGGCCAGTTCGAAGCATCCAGAGCTCTCGGATACTCTGAGAACCAGAGTTTCTTTAGAATAATTCTTCCACAGGCTGCACAGCACTTCCTGCCGATTTACCGCAATGATGTAATAACTCTGATCAAGGAGACTTCAGTTGTTGGTTATATCGCAGTGCTTGATCTTACCAAGATAAGCGACCTTGTCAGGAGTAGAACCTACGAAGCATTCTTCCCTTTGATTGTCACAGCAATCATGTACTTCGTAATCTCGGCAATCCTTACGCGCGTTGTCACAATGATTGAGCACGCTATTGACCCGAAGAGAAGGAAGAAGGAAAAGATTCTGAAGGGAATAAAGGAAGTGGAATAAGACACCATCTCTTCATTGAAACGCTCCCCTGGGCTTTGGTTTAATATGCTCAGGGGAGTTGTTTTTTACTTCATTCTGAAGTGATGAAGGAAGGAATGAACATATGCTTTATTCCATTGTATGAGAAATCATGTTTGTCCATTGATAGGACGAATTTCGGATAATTATCTTTTATTGCTTCAAGTGCATGGAATTCTCTCTTCCTGGTGCTATCTTCCATTAGTGTAGCCGTTACTTGGATATATTTTCTTTCATTTCCCTTTGCTGCTATGAAGTCGATTTCAGAGCTGTCCGTATCGTTTTTTCCAACACTGATATTAAAACCTCGTCGCTTTAGTTCAAGAAACACAATGGTTTCTAGAAGCGAACCATAATTCTCACTCAGGGTTCCTTTTGTCAGCGCTATAAATCCGGTATCTACGGGATAGTATTTATCGGTCTGTCCGAATCTTGCTCCTCCTTTTACAGTATGGAATTCCGCGTTGTAGTAAAGGAAGGAATCTTTGAAGGAGGTCATGTATTTTGTTAAAAGCTCATAATACATTTTGTTTCCAGAAGATTTTATCCGATGTGCAAGATTGTTCATTGAGACTGGATATCCTATAGCATCGTTTAAAAAGGCAATGATCTTTGTCAAAGTTTCGTTGTTTGCATCTGCGCCGATTTTCGGACGGACGTCGTTGAAGAGTATGCTATCGAGAATAGATTGAAGAATGTTCATTCTCTGATCCGCATTCTGAATTAATGCAGTTATTGGGAAACCTCCAAATAGGAGGTAATCATCGAATAATTCATCAATGTTTCTGTTTCCTTCTTTTCTGAATGTGAGGTACTCAGAGAATGACAGAGGAAGCATTTCTATCTCTGTATATCTTCCTGTAAGTAGCGTTGCCAGCTCTCCTGAAAGCATCTTTGCGTTTGAACCTGTGATGATTATTTCATATTTGCCTGTGCTGTAATATGCGTTGATTGCTTCTTCCCAACTATCAATCAACTGAACTTCATCCAGTAGCAAGAATTTTGTGCTGCTGTTTGTTCCATTCTTTAGTTTTTCAACCATTGCTTCGAGTGTTTTTTTGAATATGAATTCTGGTCCATCGAAATTCACATATAACACGCTATCCTTTCCGAATTCTTCCTCAAGCCAGGCCTTGTACATGACTAAAAGTGAGGATTTCCCACAGCGTCTGACGCCTGTAATAACCCTTATTATGTCGGTATTGGTGTAATCTTTCAGTTTCTGAAGATATATAGGCCGTTCAATTATTGTTCTGATCATTTAGGATTCCTCTTATAAAGAGATTATCAAATATTTTTATAAGTGCAAGCAGAAATAAGCTTACTTATAAATATTTATTACAAGTACTATACGTTCGACTTTGACAGATTTCATGCAAACAATGCTGGAGTGAACTTTCCCCACATTACGGTAGACGTAGTCTGCGCAAAGGAGTTATTGATCAATGTTGTTGCATCCATGGCTGTGTGTATGCTTCCTATGCATCCTTTTTAATATCATCGAGTAATGCAATTAAGGTTTCAGCAATTTTATCTCTTGTTACATTGTATAAACCCTCAAGAACAAATATTGTCTCTGAGATGCTTTCAGGTAGAGTCTTACAGCCATTTTCAACAATTTGCATTGCCCCATTTGGCTATCTTCGTCCCATACATGATTGTTTCCTTTGTATTTGCAGTATATACAAGAATCTTGAGACGAAAAGTACAATGTTTCGAAATATTATCGGTTGTGCATTCAAAATACTGTCGGTTTTAGCTACGTATAATATTGTGTGTTGTATATGGATAGATACCTCCTTACGACCCTTTGATAATAAACTTGTGATTTGTTGCTGAAAACAGTATGTGTTCCCTGATGGAGGAGTGTATGTGCTTTCCATCACAGCTTTGAAGCCATAAGTTGTCATAGGTATTTGTAATGTTACTGTATTGACAGCGCTGTCGCTTTTTCGTATATAGTCAGCACTGAAAATGCGCGGTGGATTTTTCCAGGTCTTAAGATCTCCTTTTGCCACGCTGTAAAGGAGATTGTATGGCTAAAATCGTCAGTCCAGATTTCATGA
>CALXXO010000014.1 GCA_944392705.1 uncultured Spirochaetaceae bacterium | reverse complement strand
ATTATGAAACTCTACAACCAGGGAGGATCTTCTGGTGGAGCTAGGCCAAAAGTGAATGCTGTGATTGATGGAGAACTTTGGATTGTTAAATTTCCTGCTTCTGTTGACGGGGAGGATGCTGGGGTCAGGGAATACGAATGCAATAAGATGGCAGTGGATGCAGGGCTTGATGTTGCTCCCTTTAAGCTTCTTAAATCGAAATATACAAAGGGTTTTTTCGCAACGAAACGTTTCGACAGAATCAAAAATAGAAGAGTCCATATGGTATCGTTATCAGGATTGCTGGAATCATCGCACAGGTTTCCTGCTCTTGATTATCAGCATCTTCTTCGAGTGACAATGCTTCTTACAAAATCGAAAGATGATTTATATGAAGCTTTCAGAAGAGCTTGTTTCAATGTTTTTGTTGATAATCAGGATGATCATGGCAAGAACTTCGCATTTCTTTATGATAAAAATAAAATGGGGTGGCATCTTTCGCCAGCTTACGATTTAACGAAAAGCCAGACTTATTATGGCGAGCATTCTACTACTGTATGTGGGAAAGGGCGAGATATTACTGCAGATGACCTTAGAAAGCTTGCTGATGATTTCAAGCTGCGGGAGAGAGACAGAGACGAGATAATCAGGGATGTGAAGAATGTATGCAAATCAGCTGACAAGATAAGAATCTGAGCGAGTGCATTGTTATTTGAGATTTTAGTTTTGCAGATGACTTTCTTTTCAGTATATTTATCTATATGAGCCGGGTTCATGCTGAAATAGATACGTTTTATGGGGATTTCCCTGCGGATTTTGAATTTACTATCAGTGATGATGGTAGGATAGAAGGGGATTATTCATTTATCGGTTATATCGGTAAATTCCATGGCATGATGACAGGTGATGATACATTCTCTATAAATGGCGAACTTGATTCATATGTAGGCATAATAGAATTCTCTATTTCAGGACGATATGATGGCAAGAACGTACTTGGCGATGGAGAGACTTTGAATAAGGGAAAATTCAAGGTAAGGGGGCTTTTGATTGGAGACATTTGAGGTTTTTGTCAGGACTCCTTTTGGAAAATACAAAGGAACTATGTCATTTTCCAGGTCAAATGGTATTGTGAACGGTTCTCTTTCTTTCCTTGTGTTCTCTTCAGACTTCTCGGGTGCTTCAGATGGTGATGATATCTCCTTCAAAGGCTATATGGAGACGCCTATAGGAAAGCTTGATTATGATGCCAGAGCAACGATAAAGAATGGTGTCATAGAAGGCTCTGCGGAGACCAGGCTTGGAACAATGGCTTTCTCTTCCAGGGAAGGCCGATAGCGAAAAAAAACATTATTTCTCGAAAAAATCCTATATGTACGGCAAACCAAGGCTGCGTGAGAATCATAAACAGAGGTAAATCTACACGCAGGTATTGCCTGCTTTAGGAGGTTTAGATGAAAAAAGTAGCAGTAGCCATCCTTATGGTGGCCGTAGTCTGCACATCCCTTTTCGCACAGGGTGGATCAGAAGCGGCAGCAGCAGTGGTAACAAATGCGGAGAAGCCAGTTGTATTCTTCAATAGACAGCCTTCAGATCCTGTAACAGGCGTTATTGATATGGAAGTCATGAACTGGAACGATAAGACCTACTATGTCGGATTCGATGCAGCAGGTGGTGGTGCTGTTCAGGGACAGCTTATCGTTGATTTCCTCGCAAGCGCAGATCCAGCAGTAGTCGACCGCAATGGCGATGGTGTTATCGGATATGTACTCTGCATTGGAGATGTTGGTCACAACGATTCCAAGGCAAGAACACAGGGTATAAGAGAAGCTCTCGGAACATGGACAGGTTCCACAGATCCTGGTGTCGAGAATACAAAAGAAGGTTCTGCTAATGTTGGCGGAACAACAATGCCTGTTGTTGAGCTTGATTCCCGCGCTATGACAGGAACAGACGGAACAACATGGAATGCTAACGCTGCTACAGACGCAATGGGCGGATGGGCAACAAGGCTTGGCGACCAGATTGATATGGTCATCTCCAACAACGATGGTATGGCAATGGGCTGTCTCCAGGCTTCCAATTATCCAGCTGGCGTTCCAATCTTCGGATATGATGCAAACGCTGATGCTATCGAAGCTATCGGAGCAGGAACACTGACAGGAACAGTATCTCAGAACGTTGATGCACAGGCTACAGCAACTCTCCAGGTTATCAGAAACCTTCTCGATGGACTTACAGGAGATGCAGTTGTAACAGCAGGTATCACAGAGCCAGATCAGTATGGAAACAAAATCTCTGCTTCCGTTGATTATGTACCAGAGACAAAGGCTCTTCTTGCACAGAACACAGGAGTAAATTCCTCCAACTGGACAGAGTATCAGGCTGGAGCTAGAGACACAGGTATCAAGCAGACAGATGCTCCTACAAAGAGAGTCCTCCTTACAATCTATAATTCAGGAGATAACTTCCTTTCATCTTCATACATCCCGGCTCTTCAGTACTATGCACCACTTCTCAACATCGATCTCACAATCGTACAGGGAGATGGACAGAACGAGTCATCGTGTCTTGACAGATTCATGAACCTCAACAGCTATGATGCTTATGCAATCAACATGGTCAGAACAAACTCTGGTAGGGACTATCTGGACAGACTTCAGTACTGATTCTCTTCGGTTTTGAT
Source organism: uncultured Spirochaetaceae bacterium (assembly GCA_944392705.1). Lineage (GTDB taxonomy): Bacteria > Spirochaetota > Spirochaetia > Sphaerochaetales > Sphaerochaetaceae > Ornithospirochaeta. The sequence goes on along the minus strand of CALXXO010000014.1, from coordinate 25,538 downwards.
GAGATGGCGGATGCAATGCGTCCGCCATCATCGATATTTGATGCACAGTTTGGAAGGATAAAATGAGTGGGAAAACTGTACTTGAGATAAAGAATCTATCCAAATCCTTTGCCAAGAACAGAGTCCTTGATGGCATTAATTTCACTGTGGAAGAAGGTACCGTATGTGGCCTTATGGGAGAAAACGGCGCAGGTAAATCCACAATGATGAAATGCCTTTTTGGTATTTATGCAAAGGATGAAGGACAGATTTCCCTTTTCGGGCATCCGATAGATTTCAAGAATCCAAAGGATGCGCTGGAGAATGGTGTTGCTATGGTACACCAGGAACTGCAGCAGTGCCTGGATCGTACTGTGATGGATAATCTTTTCCTTGGCCGTTATCCGACAAAGGGCGGGATAGTGGATGAAGCTAAGATGCTGCGCGAGAGCAATAACCTCTTCGCGAAGCTAAAAATGAATGTCAATCCAAAGACGGTGATGAGAACAATGTCCGTCTCTCAGCGTCAGATGGTTGAGATAGCAAAGGCTGTCAGCTACGATGCAAAGCTCATAGTTCTTGATGAGCCGACAAGTTCTCTTACCGAAAGAGAAGTTAAGAAGCTTTTTTCAATAGTCGATGATCTAAGGAAACAGGGAGTTTCCTTTGTATATATATCTCACAAGATGGATGAGATTTTCGAGATATGCGATGATGTCGCGGTCCTTCGCGATGGAAAGATGATTTTCAAAAAGCATATTGCGGATACGAACATGAATGAGCTCATAGCTGCAATGGTCGGACGCTCTCTCGATAAGCGATTCCCTGATGTGGATAATACTCCGGGAGATGATTATCTTGTGGTGGAAAATCTCAAGACGAAGTATTCTCCAGTACTCCATGATATTTCATTTGCTGTACGTCGCGGAGAGATTTTCGGCCTTTATGGTCTTGTCGGCGCTGGCAGAAGCGAGCTTCTTGAAGCTCTTTTCGGAATCAGGACAATCGCAAGCGGCGATGTGCTGGTTGGTGGAAAGAAGCTTAGGTTTAAATCATCCAAGGATGCGATGGAGCATTCATTTGCCCTTGTCACAGAAGAGCGAAAGCTAAATGGTATGTTCGGCAAGGATACAATAAAATTCAACACCACGATAACCAATCTGGATGCTTATAAGACAATGCATCTCCTCGATAACAAGAAGATGTATGAAGCAACCAACAGAGAGATTTCCGTGATGAATACCAAATGCGTCTCTCCCGATGAGCTCATAACAGCTTTGTCAGGTGGAAATCAGCAGAAGGTAATCATAGGAAAGTGGATGGAGAGGGCTCCTGATGTATTTTTGATGGATGAGCCGACAAGAGGTATCGACGTTGGTGCAAAGTATGAGATCTATCAGTTGATTATCAGGATGGCGAAGGAGGGGAAGACAATCATTGTTGTTTCCTCTGAAATGCCTGAGATTCTTGGAATCACAAACAGGATAGCTGTAATGAGCAATCATAGGCTTGCCGGTATTGTGAATACCAAGGAGACGAACCAGGAAGAGCTTCTCAGGCTCTCTGCAAAGTATCTGTAAGGAGAGGGAATATGGCGGATAACCAGGAAAAGGGAATCATCACCCTTGAGGAGAATAAGAAAGTCCAGGAATACTCTGAGAAGCTGAGAGCTCTCAGGGCAGATGGAATCACAAAGATAAATGATTGCAGGATTGAAATTGCTTCAATCAAGAAAAACAAGCTCATCGACGAAGGGGAGAGAGCGCGCCGTATTCAGGCATTAAATGCTGAGATTGCTACAGCAAAGGAAGTTGAAGCCAGGAACAAGGCCGAGATAGCATCTCTCTCAAAGGAAGCTGTAAAGTACGTCAATACCATTTCCAAGGATATAGAGAGTGCCGTCAATGCAAAGCAGAATAAACGCATTGAAGGAGCAAAGGCTTTCTATGCAAAGGAAGTTGATGAGATAAAGAAGGCTGCGGCAGCAAGGGAAGCTGAAATACGTTCGAAGCTTTCCGGCGGAGACCCTCAGATGCTCAAGAGCGAGATAGAGATCTGTCGCTATGAGCTCAAGAGCGCTCTCTATGATTCAAAAGCAAGATTCCGCGATCAGGTAGATAAGGCAAAGGCCGTAAAGCACCAGGCTTTTGTCGATCATATCCAGAAGAACAGAGAGCTGAGAAACGGTAAGTCTGCATTCGGAGAGGATATGCAGATGAAATGGAAGAATTTTGTAAGGAATTTCACTCCATCATCATTCTTCCTAGCCAATGGTCTTTATATCGCGATCATAATCTTCTTCATTGTCTGTATCATAGCAGCTCCTCTTATGGGATCTGGAAACCTTCTGTCTCTCCCGAATATCCTGACAATCCTCGAGCAGGCGTCTACAAGAATGTTCTATGCTCTTGGTGTTGCTGGCCTTATTCTTCTTGCGGGTACAGACCTATCCATCGGACGAATGGTTGCGCTTGGGTCTGTAACGACAGGTCTTATTCTCCATCCGGGAATGAACATCGTCTCCCTTTTCGGCCTTCCGACTTGGGATTTCTCAGCCATTCCAATGGGCGTGAGAGTTGCGATGGCGCTCTGTCTTGCTATTATCCTCTGTGTGTTCTTCAGCGCAGTAGCAGGATTCTTTACTGCACGTTTCAAGATGCATCCGTTCATCTCCACGATGGCTAATCAGCTGATAATCTACGGTATGCTATTCTATGGAACCTCCGGAACTCCTGTCGGATCCATAGACAGCAGTATCAGAAGCCTTATCGGAGGACGCTGGACACTTGGTGTTATCAATGGCCAGCTCATAACATTCCCTAAGCTCATCATTCCTGCTGTCATTGCAATCATAGTTGCATGGATAATCTGGAATAAGACCACATTTGGAAAGAATATGTATGCTGTAGGTGGAAATGCGGAAGCTGCAGCAGTCTCCGGTATCTCAGTATTCTGGGTTACAGTAGGTGTGTTCATCATGGCTGGTGTTTTCTACGGCTGTGGATCATTTTTAGAAGCATTCAGGGCAAATGCGTCTGCTGGTACAGGCCAGGGCTATGAGATGGATGCAATCGCTGCTTGTGTTGTCGGCGGTATATCATTCAATGGCGGTATCGGAAAGATAGGCGGTGCTGCAATAGGCGTCGTGATCTTCACATCCCTCACATACTGCCTTACATTCCTTGGTATCGATACGAACCTCCAGTTTGTATTCAAGGGATTCATAATCCTCGCCGCTGTTTCACTCGACAGTATCAAATACCTTAAGAAAAAATGATAAAAGGTGCATTAAAGCTGGGCTCCGGCTCAGCTTTTTGCTTCAGCATGAGAAAGATCCTTTGCTTGTTCCTGTTTATCTTCCTTGTTTCCTGTAGTTCCGATAAGGATCTCAAAATAGGGGTGGCTGTCTATGATTTCGAGGATTCCTTCATTACCGAGGTTCGGAATTCGATTGTAGAGTGCAGCTCCGATGATATTCCTGTGACGGTGCTCGACGCTGCTGGCCGTCAACAGACTCAGAACGAACAGATAGAACGATTCATTGATGAAGGGTACTCCGCAATCATAGTGAACTCTGTAGATAGGACCGCTTCTGGTGTATTGATAGAGAAGTGCAGGCAGAACGATGTACCGCTTGTCTTTTTCAACAGGGAACCAGTAAAGGACGATATGGCTAAATGGGACAAGGTCTACTATGTAGGTGCGAGAGCGGAGGATTCAGGAATAATGGCTGGGGAGATTATGGCAGATTACTGGTACAGATATCCAGAAGCTGACAAGAACCACGATGGAATTCTCCAGTTTGTAGTCATAAGAGGGGAGACCGGGCATCAGGATACGGAGCTCAGGACAGAATACTTTATCGATACGCTTTTCTCTGAGGGGATTGCCCTAGATAAGCTTCACGAGGATACAGGAAGCTGGACGAGGGAAGGTGGATACTCTGTCATGTCTTCGTTCCTCTCTCATTCAGGTGATAGAATTGAAGCTGTGTTTGCCAATAACGATGATATGGCAATAGGTGCAATTGAAGCTTTGCAGGAAGCAGGATACTTTTCCGGAGACTCCTATATGCCTGTGATTGGCATAGATGGTACTCCTGTCGGAAAAGCAGTCCTTGAAAACGGAAGGCTGCTGGGAACAGTCTTCAATGATGCAAGAAGCCAGGGCGAAGCTGCATATAATATCGCAAAGGAACTTGCAGAAGGAAGAATACCTACGTCTGATACCGTGGGATACAATATCGTGGATCAGAGATACGTCTGGATACCTTATACTCCGCTGCCTGGAAATCTTCTGAAATAAAAGACGGCAGCTTTTGACTGCCGCCCCGTGGGGAATATTAATTAGCCAGCTCTCCTCCTAAGAGCACCCGGAGTTTAGAATAGGTTTCCCTCTTCCGGGCAAAGATGGGGTGAAGGGAAATCCATCTTCATTACTCTATACGCATTATCCGGGCGTTTTGGTCAGGTTTTTTCCTTGATTACCACAGGAGGAATTGAAGGAAGATGTGGAATTGTTATCGTTACAGAGGTTCCTTCGTCAAGTTCTGAGACTATCGAGAGACCATATTCGTTTCCGTATGACAGCTTTATCCTCTCATCGATGTTGAGAAGCCCAATGCCATTGCCATCGGAAAGATGCCTGTGCTCGCTGTCTTTATCTAGGAGGGATGAAAGGGTTTCCGGTGTCATTCCAACACCGTTGTCTCTGATTTCTATTGCAATGTTCTCTTCGATGGCCTTCGCTTCGATTGTTATGATGCCCTCTTCCTGAAGATACTTTATTCCATGGTAGATTGAGTTTTCTACTATTGGCTGGATTAGCAGCTTGATTGTCGGCGCATTCTCCAGTTCCTGTGGAAGGATGATTGAGAAACTGAATTTGTCCTTGTACCTCATCGATTGTATCTCAAGGTAGCTTTTTACATGGGCAAGTTCTTCTTTCAGTGTTATTGTATCGTGGCCTTTCGCTATTGATATCCTGAAAAGATTCGCAAGGGCTGTTACCATTTTGACAACCCCTTGATTATTCCCCGTCTCCGCCATCCAGACAACGCTGTCCAGTGTATTGTACAGGAAGTGCGGGTTTATCTTTGCTTGAAGCGCATCGAGCTCCCTCTGCCTTTTCAGGGCTTCTGTTGTCCTTATTCGCTGCATCAGGTCCTCAATCTGCTCGACCATAAGCTGGAATGAATGGGAGAGCGAAGCAACTTCCTTCGAACCTCCTTTTGGTTCTGAAATGGTGAAATTCCCATCCTGAACGCTTCTCATATTCATCTCCAGCTCCCTGAGTGGCTTGGTGATTCTCTTTGATATGGCCCGTGAAAGCAGAACTGCGATAAGCACGAAGATTATCATCATTGTATAAAGGGAGAGCCGGAAAGGATTGAGCGGTTCAAGAAGCTCATCCATGAATGCAATCCCGACAATTCTCCACCTCGTCTGTTCAACTGTCTGGATTATCGTCAGCCGCTCTCTCGATTCAAATGATGTTATATATGAGCCGAATATATGTTCCTTTACGCTTTCAAGATCTTCCTTGAATATACCTTCATCTATCTGCAGTTCCTTTGGATGGTAAACTAGGTCTCCATCGTTGGAGATTATGTAGATGTATCCGGTTTTAGATGGATGAGCGCTTTCGGAAAGCTCTGCAACAGCATTGAAGTTGAGGTCAATCAAAAGGACAGACTGTGTCGCGTCCCTGTTTATGCCACCGTAGTTGATTATCGTTGAATATGAGATGACATAATCTCCGCTTCCTGTACTGTCGCGGTGAGGTCCTGTGAAGAAGAAATCACCCTCTCCATCGGCGGCTCTCCTGAACCATTGGGATTCTGCTATTTCTTCAGGCTCTGCGCTTATGTGAGGTTCTGTTGATACTATCGGATAACCATCCATATCGAATGCAGATATGCTAACAAGATCATCTCTTGAAGCAATCAGGGCCTCAAGCCTTGTCTGTATTCCCAATGTATCAAGATTGGATGTGGTTCTTGCAAGCTCCCTTACATAGTCTGAAACATCGATAATGTCATTTATATATGTACTCAGGTTGTTGTTGACCTGTGTGACAATCTCCGATGTTGAGGTCATCGCGTTGTCCTCGATGGCTTTCGATACGAATACGTTTATAAGAGAGCCCGTGATTAGCACAAAGAGGGATATCATCAAGGCCATGCTTGCCGCTATGAGTGTACGTATCGAAAACTCTTTTTTCATCGGTTCTTTGCCCTGTATTGCGATGGGGAGATTCCAAGATTCTTCTTGAATATGAATGAGAAGTAATTCGGTTCGGAAAATCCTGTCTTCTCTGCTATCTCATATGTTTTCGCATCTGTGTTCTTCAGAAGTTCCTTTGCCTTCTCAAGCCTTACATTCGTCAGGTATTGCACAAATGATACTCCGGTTTCTTTCTTGAACGTCGTTGAAAAGTATGCTGGAGATACTGAAATCTCATCTGTGACGTGCTCCAGCCCGAAGAGTGGATTGCTGTAATTCTCCTTTATTATTCTTTTCGCATTCTCGACGAACTGTATGTGGGAGTTCTCTCTTGCGCCTGTTGCGCTCTCATTCGCTCTCAATGCAAGCTTGGTCATCAGGGCTTCCGAGCGTGAGCGGTTATTGGCATGGGAGAGGGCAATGAAGAGATCCTCATCCTCTAAGAGTGCCGCTACATTCCGGCCATAAGAAGAGCATATTTCGGAGATTATCGAAAGGACTTTTATTACAGTATTCTGGATGTTGACAGTCTCTGTAAGCCCTTCGAAGAATGCATGGACAGCTTTCCTTGTATCTTCCTGGTTCCCGAATTTGATTGCCATTACCAGCTCTGTCCTCTGGTCCCCAAGGTTTTCCGCTCTGTCATTCTCTATGTTCTCCACATCGCTTAGCGTGATGATATGCTGTTCAGGATAGAGCTGGGAATAATTCAAGGCTTCTAGTGCACCTCTGTATGACTCAGGCAGTGCCGTGGTTTCTGTTACTATTTCACCAATGCCCATGTTATAGGCGCGGGAGAAGTAGTGAATGATCCTGGACTGGAGCATTGAAAGCGAGCGGTTTATCTGTTTTGAAAACAAAGTGGAAAAACCGCTCTGCATTTTCGATGTGAAGATCATCACAATCTGATTCTCATACTGGAAAGGGATGATCTCATCGTTATCGGCAGTGGCTTCTTCGATTATCTCAGCAACGGCGACGGAAGAAAGCGTCTCGGTTGGAAGATCTATGATAGCAACAGCGTACAGGTTTCCAGAGAGAGGAACCCCATATTCCTTTGCTTTTTCCGCGATAAGCTCTGCATCCTGGCGCCTTGTAGGGGAAATCAGGGATACAAGGTATTTCTCCCTGTATACTTCAATCGCTTCTTTGTAGAATGCTTCCAGCTTTGAGCTGTCCGATACCTTTGCTCGGTCCCTGTCAAGCCTTGTTTTTGTCCTCTTCAGAATCTCACAGATTGATTCGATACTGACGGGTTTTAGGACATATTCAGAGACATTCAGGCGCATTGCTGTCTGGGCAAATGTGAATTCATCGTAGCCTGAGAGGATTATAACATCGACATTCGTCGAGATGCTTTTCCTTACTTTCTCAATGAAGCTTATTCCATCGAGATACGGCATCTTTATATCGGTTATGATGACGTCGGGAAGAGTTTCCTGCACGAAATCCAGAGCTTCCATTCCATTGGAAGCTTCGCCGATGATTTCGAATCCATATTCGTTCCATGGCGTCAGGTCTTTTATCGACTTCCTGACTTCATCTTCATCATCTGCAAGCAGGATTGTATACATCAGCGGTACATCCTGAGTATGCTATCAAGAAGGGATACCAGCTTCCTCTTGAAGTTCTCCGGTTCCAGCACTCTGACAGAGGTCCCGCTTTGGATGATTCTCAGCATGAGTTCTATCGAATTCTCTGCTTTCATCGTGCAAATCCATCCACCATCGCTGCATTTCTCTAGTGAAGGTTTTTCGTGGACAATTGCGGAGAAGGAATTCAGAGCGCTCATTTCCTTTATCTTCAGCTTCAAAGGAATCATGTCGATGGCATCGTACTTTTCCTTTTCCGCGTGAGAGAAGGGCTTGAGGTTATCTGGGATTGTGTAAATCTCGTCCAGCATCCTCGCTTCCGTGATTGCCGCGATATCCAGCGTGATTATGTCCTTCGTGTGCCTTAGCCTGCCTGTTACTGTAATTGGCTTCCGGCCCTCTCCTTCGTCTTTGTATCCGATGAAGTAAGGGGCTATCTCTATTTCTTCCTTGTCCGGTATCGAGGTGGAGATTCTCGCAATCCTTCCCGATACCCAGCAGTCGATAAGCACCTCGAGTATGGCGTTGTAATGACCTGTTATGTTCCTGTTGTTCTGTATTGTCTTGTCTATGCGCTCTGCGAGTGAGAGGGCATTCTCGCTGATCTTTGGAGCATAGGAACGCATATTCATCGCAAGCTTTCTCAGCCCCGAAGCGAGATGGGGATTCGCGAACTCTGCAGTCGAAGCCAGGACTTCTGCTCCCATGTTGAATGCAAGGCTTTCATATACAGATAGCTCCATAGGCGAGTCGTCATCATCATTCTCCCTGAGCTTGATCAGGTTATTCTCTTCATATATGCCTATGTGCTTTGAGAGGTCATCTACATAGCGCGAGATTGTAGAGCGATGCACTCCCATGCGCCTAGCAATCTCAGCTCTCCTCATCCCTTCAGGGTGGGATCTCAGAAGAAGTTCAAGCTGTGCAATCCTTTCTCCTTTCATAAAAAACCTCCCTCACTTTAGATTCTACCATATTAACAAAGGCGTGTTGCATCTCTGTTGCATATTTTTCCTCCATGCTATGATTGAGCCATGAATGAGGAAATTGAGAAGCTTGAGATAAAGGTAAGCTATCTTGAAAGCCAGTGTGATGAGCTGGATAAAGTTGTGATTGCTCAGGAAAAGACAATTGCGCTTATGGAAAAAAGGATTGAAGCGCTGGAAAAGAAGGTCGAGGACCTGATTGAAGAATCAGGAGAGCCCCGACCTAACAGAAGACCACCGCACTATTGATTTCAGCGTCTTGTCCAGGCTGTCTCCGCTTCAAAAACAGATGTAAGAGATCCATCTGCTTCTTTCTTCACTATTCTTGTGAAGAATACCGGATTATCCGTATCAAGGGGGTTCTCATTCTCTGAGTAGGTTTCAACAGCAATTTCGTCTCCGTCAAATGTCTGCTTGACCCAATGGCAGTCTATTGTTGAGAGCCTGTGAGAATCCTGGAAGGAGAAGGGGAATGCATCTGTCATCCAGTTTATGTAGCTGACATTGTTTATGTGTCCATTCGTATCGGTGTCATAGTAATTCATTTGCGGCACGAAATCGGGCAGACGGAAGCCTTTGAAATCGTCCGCGATTCTGAGCCTTCCTATATCTGGATCTATATACCTCACGCTCTTGTCTGGAATCTGGAAGTACTTGAGGGCTTCGTCTGGTTTTATAGGGCGTTTCCTGTCGATATCGATGACGACCCAGTGGCTTACAGCTGTGAATATTTCAGAACCATCTTCGCCTTTGCCCGTTACCATACGCGGTGCAAATAGCCTGTAGGGTTCTTCCGGCCATGTCTCGATCTCGATGTTCTCCATCCAGTCGGGAAGCCTTTCGATTGTCATCTTTGCCCTTACAATTACCCATGTCTTGTTCTCGGTTGAGACCATCTCCGGGATTCCGCAGTGCTGTAGGGTTGAATGCTTTGCAGAAGCTTCCTGAAGCATTGAGAAAAAGAATGGTATCTTCCCTTTGAAGAACCTGTCTGTATCAGTGCTCCTTACGCACATTGTGTCATGTCCGATTCCGTTTTCATCAATCGTAAACATTGTTATTTTCCTTTCTGTAGAAGAGAAGAATAGATCTTCCGTATTTCCTTTCGTCAATCAGATGGAATGAACCATCTGTTTCAGGCCATAGTTTTCTTTCCTCCGTTGGAATGTGGATGATGAAAAGGCCGTTGTCTTTCACTGTATTGCCTTTGTCTGCAGCATGGAGGATCTGGATTTTGTTTTCCATTGGAAAAGGCGGATCCGCATAGACTATCGAATAGCGGTAAGCCCCAGAAGAGAGAAAGCGAAGGGCATCTATCATGAATAGTCTGTGCGACTCCTCTACGAAGGATAGGTTCTTCTCTATCGTGGCTTTCTTACCCCTGTCCATCTCGACAAGATGCACAGGCTCCGCTCCTCTCGAAGCCGCTTCTATCGCGACACATCCGGATCCCGAATAAAGATCGAGAAATGAAAGGCCCGAAAGATCTCCGAGAATCGAGAAGAGGGATTCCCTCATCCTGTCCATCGCTGGTCGTATTATGCCTGGGGGGCACTGTACTTGCCGTCTTACGTATTTTCCACCAGTAATTCTCATGTCTCGAGATTAGCCCAATTGATGGCGATTTGTCATCCTTCGGAAGGCCAGAGACCAAGTTCCGGTGCGATTCTTGTCATGCCGTCTATTGACAGCTGAATGATATCCGAGATATCCATTCCAAGCATCTCTGCTCCTTGTGTTATGACCTCTCTGTTGACACCGGCTGCAAAGGATTTATCCTTCCATTTCTTCTTTATAGACTTTACGGAGATGCCTTTCATCTTCTCCGGTCTCATTAGAGCTGTCGCTGTAATAAGGCCAGTAAGCTCATCTATTGTGAATAGCATCTTCTCCATCATCTTCTCCGGTTTTACATCTGTCACTAGTCCATATCCATGGCTGCAGACCGCGTGGATAAGTTCTTCGGGTGCATCGATTTCCTTTAAAAGCTCCGGCGCTTTATGACAATGCTCCGATGGAAATTCCTCCCAGTCTATATCGTGAAGGAAACCTACTATTCCCCAGAAGTCCGGATCCTCTCCATATTTCTGAGCCGCTTCCCTCATTACTGCTTCCACGGAAAGCGCATGATGATAAAGGCTCTCCGATTTATTGTATTTCTTGAAAAGCTCTACAGCCTGTTCTCTTGTTACTGCCATGTTTCCTCCTCCTGCGAATTATAGTTCTTTTGCATTCTTTGTTAATAGCGCGGTACGCAGCACAGCATTCTCTGCTTTCAGAAGCCCCCTGTCTTCTATCAGGATCCTTTCGGCTTCAGCCCTTGCCCGTTCCACCAGATCAAGGTCGCTTGTCAAATTTGCGAATTTGAGGTGTAGAAATCCTGACTGCCTGTCACCCGTCATCTCTCCTGGTCCTCTTATCTCAAGATCCTTTTCAGCAATCCGGAAACCGTCATTTGTCTCTTTCATCACTCTGAGCCTTGCTTTCGCTTCCTCTGTGAGGTCGCTGCCATAGACCAGAAAGCAATAGGAGGGGAGTGTACTGCGTCCGACTCTTCCCCTCAGCTGATGAAGTGCCGCGAGCCCGAATCTTTCAGCGTGTTCTATTACAATACACGTCGCATCGGGGATATCTATACCGACTTCTATTACAGATGTTGCCACCAGGTATTGAATCTTCTTATCCTTGAATGCTCTGAGGATTCCCATCTTCTCGTCGTCTGGAAGCTTGGAATGTATCAGGGCGGAGGAGACGCCGGGGTATTTATCCTTAAGGAATTCAAACATTGTCGTAACATCCCTTAAGTCGCTTTCTCCATCATCATCGATTCTCGGATAGACAAAATACGCCTGATGCCCCCGCTGGAATTCAACACCTACTGATTTGTACATTTCGTCCCTGCGTCCTTCATTCACCAGATAGGTCTTTACAGGGATTCTTCCTTTCGGCATGGAGTGGAGCACTGATACGCTATAGTCCGCGAAAAGCGTGAGTGCAAGGGAGCGTGGAATAGGGGTTGCAGTCATTGAAAGGATATCGGCATTGCTACCCTTTCTAGAAAGAGCTTCCCTTTGCTGGACGCCAAAGCGATGCTGCTCATCGATAATTACATATCCAAGATTCTTGAAAGAAACATCTTCTGAGAAGAGGGCATGGGTTCCCACTACAAGATCCGTTGTGCCATCTTTCAATGATTTCAAAAGAAGCCGCCTTCCTTCTCCTTTCACGCTACCTGTAATGAATGCAATCCTTATGCCCAAAGGAGAAAGCAGAGCAGCAGCTCCATCAGCGTGCTGCCTTGCGAGCAGTTCTGTAGGTGCCATGAACGCAACCTGTTTGCCTTCTGCAATCGCATGAAGGGCAGTCAGCCAAGCAACGAGTGTCTTTCCAGATCCTACATCGCCCTGAAGTAGCCTGTTCATTGCAATGGGGCTGTCCATGTCCGCTCTTATTTCGTCTGCCGCTTTCAGCTGGTCCTCTGTCAGTGTGAATGGCAGTCCCGAGACAAGCTTCTTTTCCAGCGCTGTGGGAGAGCTCTTTTTCCTTGCTCCCTGCTTTCTTTCCCTGAGAACGGAGAGTTCCATTATGAAAAGCTCTGTGAATGCAAGGGTGTTTAAAGCGGCTTTTGCATATTCCATTGAGGAAGGGAAGTGAATGTTCTTATAGGCGTCGCTGTGATGTATCAGATTCTGTCTTTCGTACATCGTCTGCGGAAGCTCATCAGGAATGGGGGAGAGCGCATGGAGTGAATACTCTGCCGCATTCCTCATGAGTTTTTCCGAAAGGTTGCCAGAGAGGGGATAAACCGGGAGGATTCTACCTATACCAGCTTCCTCCTTTGTCTTTTTTATTTCGAATGATGAGATCTGGTAGATTCCCCTGTTTCTCATCGCTTTCCCATAGATATACCAGGAAGAACCGAGACGTAACTGCTGTTTCAGAAAATACCTGTTGAAGCATAGTAGCTCAATGTGTGTGCCATCATCATCCTCTGCAGAGACTTTCAGAGTCCGCCCGCCTTTCGAGCTGAACTCTGAATGCCTTAGAACGGTGATCCTGCATGATATCGAGGGGTCTGCGATACTTGCATCCCTTATTCTCCTTTCCTGTCGCCTGTCATCATAAGCTCTTGGCCGGAAGGTAAGCATATCATGCAGGGTCCTGATTCCAAGATCGGAGAGTTCCTTCTCTGTTTTCTTCCCGACGCCTGGAACTTCAGTTATCTTCCTTTCCATCAAACAGGGATCCTCAGTGCAAGATTCGCAAGCATTATGAAGGCCTGCTTGAGGACAAAATACAGGGCGATGTTTATCGCGAGCGATACAAGGGCAACTGTACTGTCCTTCGGGATGCTTTTTGAGAAGCTCCTTCTCACCATGTTGGATATAGGGTCGGAGAACTGAGCAGTCATTCCATACATCATTGGATTATGGGAGAATGCGGCTATTGTCTTGAAAATCAGCATTATGATTGAGAAGAAAAGGAATATGGAGATTCCATATGACCAGAATGCAATTATTATATTCGCAAGTATTATCCCCAGCGTCAGGAAGCCATAGTTTCCATATACGGAGAGCAGCGTCTGGACAACGGAAAGGAGTCCTATTGCAATGATGGGGGAGAAATCCAGGACACCTATCCTTGCCTTCGATGATCTGAAAAGGCCCAGGAAAGGATCAACGGCCTTCGCCATGTAATATGTGAACGAACCAGGTCTGGGATAGGGTCTTACCCATGAAACTATTATCCTTATCCAGATAAGGAACGAATATATTTCTATCAATCTCGCGAAAAAGAGCGATATAGACATAAGTGCGTGGTGCATTATTTTCCGCCTCCAATATGAAATTAAGAAATCCAGACCTTCCTGACCAGTGGTATTTCCTCAAGTTCTCCAAGAAGGCTCCTTGAGTAGTCGACATGATATGTACCACCAGCTTTCAGTTCTTCCGATGAATTCCCCTCGATTGTGAATGAGACAGGGGTGTATCCATCGTGGTCCTGAAGGGTCTTTCCTATTTCCCTCAGTTCATCAGGGCGGAAATCATTCCTGTCGCAAAGCTGAATGTGGACCATTGTTATCGCTTCGGGTTTCAGCTCATAAGGCGAGCAGACGGAAGAGAGGGTGAATGATAGCTTCTCTTCTCCTTCCTTTCTCCTGAAAGTACCTCTGAAGCCGTAGACATTGTCCGCTTCAATCTTGTCCCTGATGGTTTCATAGATTGATGGGAATGCCACAGCATCTACATCGCCTTCCTTTGTCTGGAGGGAGAAGATTCCCATCTTCTCTTTCTTGGCTTTTGTGATTACCTGCCTGACAGATGTGACAAGGGCAATCAAGGAGGTTTCCTGATCAAGCGGTATTGTATCGGGATCGGATAGATTAGCCCTTACCGACGCTGCAATCTGTTCTGCATAGGCATCCAGAGGATGGCCGGAGATATAGAAGCCAAGATACTCCTTTTCCATCTGGAGTTTTTCAGCTACTGGAATTGGCTCAGCTTCTCGCATCGTGAATTCCCCGATTACAGGGTCATCGGAGCCGAATAGGGAGAGCTGTCCATAGGCAGTTGCTTCTCTTGATTCCTTGTCAAAGCGAAGGGCATCTTCAAGATTGTCCAGAAGAGTTGATATATCAGTACCCATCTCATCGAAAGCACCTGCTTTGATCAGTGATTCCACAGTTTTGGAGTTCACACCATCGCTCTGCCTGGAAAGGAAGTCCATAAAGTCCTTGTATGGTCCGTTCTCCTCCCTTTCCTTTATGATTTCACCGACGATGTTCTCTCCGACATTCTTTATGCCGGCAAGGCCGTAGATTATATCTCCATCGACAACATTGAAGTGCTTTTCCGACTTGTTGATGGAAGGTGGAAGTATCTTCAGACCATATTTAGGAGCCAGGTTCAGATACTCCGTGAATTTTGCCGGGTTGTTCATTTCGTTTGTGAGGTTCGCGGCAAGGAATTCAGCAGGATAATTGGCTTTCAGGAATGCCGTCTGATAAGCAACGATGGAGTAGGCAACCGCATGGGATTTGTTGAATCCATAGCCAGCAAAAGGCTCCAGGATATGGAAAATCTCCTCTGCGTGCTCTTCCGTGAAGCCATTTTTCACAGCACCAGCTTTGAATTTGACAAGTTCTTCTGCCAGTTTTTCCTTCTTTTTCTTACCCATGATACGCCTGAGATTGTCAGCCTGGCCGAGAGTATAGCCTGCGATAATCTGGGCAACCTTCATAACCTGTTCCTGGTATACGATTACTCCATATGTTTCCTTCAGCTCATCTTCAAGGCATGGGTCAGGGTATTTTATAGGAACTCTTCCGAACTTCGCATCGATGAACTGGTCGATGAACTGCATCGGGCCAGGGCGATAGAGCGCATTCAATGCAACGAGCTCCTCGATGGTCTGCGGATGTTCTCGTCTGAGAATATCGGCCATACCATCCGATTCAAACTGGAAGACGCATTTGGAGTCGCCACGGCAGAGCATATCGAAGGTCTTCTTGTCCCTCTCATCAATCTTGTTGATATCGAAATCGGGTTCTTTCTTGTGGATAAGCTCTACAGTATGCTTGATTAGCGTCAGTGTCTTCAGACCTAGAAAGTCCATCTTAACCAGGCCACAGTTCTCTATCTGCGTCATAGGGTACTGTGTGGATATGGAACCGGTCTTTGGATCGGCGTAGAGCGGTACATACTGATCAAGGTTTTCCCTTCCTATAACAACACCTGCTGCATGGAGGGAGGAGTGTCTGTTCAGTCCTTCCAGACGTCTTGCTGTATCAAAAAGCTCTGCATAGAGAGGTCCGCGTTCTTCTATCTCTTTCAGCCTTGGTTCAAGCTGGAAGGCTTTGTCCAGCGTCATCTTCAGCTCGTCAGAAATCAGCGAACATATCTTATTCGATTCCTCGTATGGGATATCGAGGACACGGCAGACGTCTTTTACAACCTGCTTTGGCTTGAGCGTTCCGAACGTGATGATCTGTCCGACCCTGTCTTTCCCGTAGTGCTCAGTTACATAATCGATAACCTGACTTCGGCCTTCGAAGCAGAAGTCAACATCGAAATCGGGGAGGGAGACTCGTTCAGGGTTTAGGAAGCGTTCGAAGATCAGGTTGTATTTCATCGGATCTACATCCGTGATGGTTGTCGCATATGCAACCAGTGACCCAGCACCGCTTCCTCTTCCCGGACCGACTGGGATATTGTGTGTCTTTGCCCAGTGTATGTAGTCACGGACTATCAGGAAGTAGGCGGGGAAGTCCATCTGGATTATTATTCCGAGCTCATAATCAAGGCGTTGCTGAAGTTCCGGAGTGACAACAGGATACCTCATCTTCAGACCTTCGTTTGCAAGGTATGTGAGGTACTCTGCATCCGACTTGAACTCTGGCGGTATTGTACACTTCGGAAGAATAGGACCAGGGAAGTTTATCTCCAGATGGCAGCGTTCCGCGATCTTCCCTGAGTTCTCGACAGCTTCAGGGCACCAGGAGAAAAGCTCCGCCATCTCATCGGGAGTTCTGAAATAGAATTCCCCTTCTTTGTATCTGAGCCTGTTTTTATCGGTTTTCTTCGCAGCTGTGCCGATGCAGAGAAGGGTATCATGTGCGTTCCAGTCATCTTTCTCTATGTAGTGGATATCATTAGTACATACAGGAGGGATGTCGCATTCGCGCGCAAGGCGGAGAATGAGCGGCAGGATTTTCTTGTCTTCAGGGAGACCATGGTCCTGCATTTCCAGATAGTATCTGTCCCCGAATATGCTCTTGTACCACAGGGCAGTTTCCTTTGCTTTCTCGTAATTATCGTGCAGGAGGTGCTGGGCAATCTCGCCGGCAAGGCAGGCGGAAAGGCAGATTATATCCTCGCTGTGGGCTTTTAGCGTCTCATGGTCGATTCTCGGCTTGTAGTAGAACCCTTCCTTATAGGATATCGAGTTCATCTCCATAAGGTTATGATAGCCTTTGTCGCTCATCGCCAGGCATATCAGATGGTAGTACCTGTTTCCTTCGGAAGAGGGGGAGCGGTCACGCCTGTTGTTGGCTATATAGAATTCACAGCCTACAATCGGATTGATGCCTTCCTTTTTGCAGGCTTCGTAGAATGTGACGGCGCCGAACATATTCCCATGGTCGGTTATGGCAAGTGACGTCATTCCGACTTCTTTTGCCTTTGCCATATATTTCGATATCGATGCGGCTCCATCTAGCAGGGAGTAATCTGTATGGTTATGAAGATGTACAAAGCTCATTGAATCGGATTATAAGCGATGATGAGCTTTTTGTCCCCTTATCTTGTTTCCGCAGGAGCTGTAAGGGTCTTTTCGTTCAGATCGTCTATGATTTCCCTCACGATTCCGCTTGTCCTTGTCTTCTGCAGTTCCGAGATATTCTGGAATGATGATTCGACGAACGTGAAAATCATGGATTCCAGAGTGCGCACTTCGTTGTCATCGAGCGGGAAGCGGAGAGAGGAGAAGATACTGTCTATATCGCGCGAATAACAGACACCGTGGGTAGGGTATGTGAATGCTATCTTCGGGTTGATCAGGATATCCTGGTCTAGGGTTGCTGTGAATGCGGTTGAGACGGAGTTCTCCGGATCCAGCATAAACGATCCTACTTCCTTGAAGTACTGGCAGTTTTTCTCGGAGAATGCGATTCTCACCCTTGAGATCATACCTTGCTGCGGCAGCGTTATCCTTCCGCTTTTGTCCAGGATCCTTGTAATCTGCATCCACCTGGAATGGAGCCTTTTCTTCTTTATGAATTTGACCTCAGCAGTGGCATCGAGCGCTATCAGGGTGCCGGGAAATGAGGTCGTGAAATTCTTTGTAGACATTGTGCCGCCTATTGTGGCTCTCCTTGTTATAAGACGGCTTCCAATGCTCTGGATGTTCTCGATCAGAACGTGTGGCAGGACGGTTTTTCCGGTGCTGAGTATCTCATCAAGCGTCACCATTGCCCCGAATTCAGCAAAGCGGTCATTTCTCTGGAATCTGTGAAGCTCTTCTATGTCGCCAAGATAGATTATCTCTGCATTCATCGTCCTCGATGGATAGGAGTCGGGGCGCGACATTATGAATGTCCCCCCTGCCCAGAGAGAGGATATCGGGTAGTGGAGGATTATCGAAGCATATTCTCCGAGGTTCTTTGGCGTATGTATATTAGGAGAACTGAGGCCTTCGTACATTTCTCTTCCTCCTTGCTTCTATACCTTTGAGCACAATGTTGATCGAATCTTCCGGATCCATGCATGGGCATTTTATTATAGACAGTTCCTTGAGTATCTCTTCAGGATCCGTAGTACCTTCTTCTATGAGGGATTCGAAAACGAGGGAACGTGATGCATAACAGTCCTGGCAGGGGTAGCTCCCGACGCTCTCATAGGCTTTCTCTATATCCTTCATATTGCGTGTGCGTTTGAATGAATCGAATGTAGTCACTGTCTTTCCCCGTATCTCGAATGCAGGGACCATGCACGATAGCATCGCCTTTGAGTCGACAAGGACAACACAAAGTCCGCACATATTCCCATTGCAGTGGTTGACAGCGACATCATCTCCTGTGTTCTCCCTGAGGATCAGGGATAATGGCTTGTCTGAATTCAGGGAGAGGGTAAGTGTCTTCCCATCTATTGTGCAGTCTATCTTCATTCTTCCTCCCTGAATATCTTGTTGATTTCCTCATCGCTGATAGGGAGCGATGCGCTCTTGTCTCCAGCCGCCTGCTTCATTGCGTTCGAGAGGGCTCCTAGCGTAAGCCCTCGGGCAAGCTGCTGTATTGATGAAATCGTATCGTCCGTCCCATCTTCCGAAAGGTCCAGATGAATCCTGAAGGACAGGGGCACATTCATTCCGTTCTCCCTCAGCGTCATCATTATCGTTCGTCTGATTGAATTCTCCAAAGAGGATCTGTCCATTATTGTCGGGAAATTGAAGGCTCCCCAGACTCCTGTAACGGAAGGAATCATCGTTGCTTTGTCGATTTTCACTTCGCAGACCACAGCCGCGTTCCCGGAGTTCTCGAACTCGCAAGGATAATATGTATTTTCAGCATCGAACTTCAATGATACTGGAAGCTTCTCCGTTTCCTTCAGTACGGAAAGACGCTTTGCGGCGCTGTCAAGCTGGAGTGTGAAGGATGCGACAAGACGGGAAAGCACATCAGGGCCAGAGTCCATTGTATCAGGACCGGGGTCGAGGAACATGACACCTTCAGGCCTTCCCGGGATTATCTTATCCGAGATTCTCTTCTTCCAGATCTTCATTGTCCCGGGATGGGTTATGGCTGATGTATTTATTGTCACATTCTGTTTCTGGGTGAATGTCATCATCGCCGAGAAACCCGATTCCTTTGAAAGTGTCGTTGAGAATCCTGCGATTCCGGTTCCTGTCGCTATTCCTATCCCTTTGAGGTATCCAAGAAGCCCGAATTCCTCTTTCTGGAATGTGTTTGCTGACCACTTCCTGTCGAATGATGAGGACTTGACTACTGTCTCAGTGCATTTTCTTTGTCCATCGAGCTCGAAGCCCGGAATGTAGTCCGTGAATTTTCTTTTCTCTTTCTCGATAGCCGCTCTGTAGAGGTTCGGAGTTGTTCCAGCTTCCTCTGCCAGCCTTGAGATGTGGTATTCAGTTGCGGCAAGAGCTTCGCTGTATCCAAGCGACCCGCAGAAGGATGCAGGGTATGATGGCGATGATGTTATCTTCACAGACCCACGGAATCCTTTAAGCGGATAAGGAGGGATTAGGCCGGTCATAGCCTGTCTCTGATACTCCTCTGGCGCGAATGCGAAAGCTCCCTGGTCGACAATCATCTCTGCGCTCTCGTATACAGGTCTGCTGTCCTCATCCAGAAGGACCTGGCGCTTTACGTTGACCGCGGGGCGTGAGAAGAAGCCATCATCCCTTATCTCAGAAGGAAGCCCTGTCCTTATGGTCGCTGTCGCTGCGATAGCTGCTAGCATTGCCGGCTCGAAGAGATACTCATCGTGCTTTGCTGTATATTGCAGGAGGTGGACTATGATATTCCTTTTCGGATAGCCGGTAGCCCTTTCTACCGTATCTCTTATTAGCTCAACCCACTGGGATGGTGCTTCAATGTGCATATTGGAGCCTTCCATCCATGCTGTGACGGTATAAAGTCTTCTGTTGTGGCGGGCAATACGTGTCAGGGAGAATTCTGTTTCAGCTTCCTTGTATTTCCCATCGCTGTTGTCGTACATATCCCCCCAGCTGTATTCAAGGCTGTCGGGGAGTGTAGAGTTTTCCTCTGCTTCCTTTATTGGTTCTGTGGATAATGAGACTTCCCTCATCATCAGAGTCGCAGATTCATAGTCAGGAGCGAATAGTGCAAGTACAATCTGGTCCTTGTATGAGATCGTTTCCTTTGCAATCAATGGCATTGAGCGTCCCATGAACTCTATTGTATTGCTTCCAGGCAGATCGCTTCCTGTCAGTGCAAGATATCTTGCATCCAGGTCAGGCAGTTTAAGCTCTGCGATGCGCTCGTTGCCTGCTTTTGCATGGAGCAGTATGCCGCACCTCATGTTATAGCGTGAGAAATTCTTACGATCAGCCATGCTTTGAGGATAACATCTCTCCTCTGGCAGTGCAACGCAGAGGAGGGAACAACTCCTCTTTTGTGCTATCATGGGGACATGAGTGCAAAGGAAGAGATAGACAAGCTCACCGAAGAGCTGAAAGTGTATCAGGACAAGTATTACAAAGAGGGAATTTCTCTTATCTCCGATAATGAATACGACAGGCTGACTGACAGGCTTATAGAGCTTGAGAAGGAGTATCCGGAGTTTCAGCATCCAGATTCTCCGACTAAGCGCGTTGGCTCGGATCTTACAAATGATTTCCCTGAGGTAAGGCATACGATACCTGTTCTTTCTCTCGATAAGGCTTATTCCGACGAAGCTGTTCTGGATTTCTTTTCCAAATCGATACAGAAGGAGGGCGGTGCTCTTTCGTTCGCTGCAGAGGAGAAGATTGATGGTATCTCAATGGTCCTTTACTATGAAAAAGGTATCCTTGTCAGGGCTGTGACGAGAGGAAATGGTGAAGTTGGGAATGATGTTACGCCAAATATAATGACAATGCCATCGGTTCCTCTTTCCCTTCCTGAGTCTCTTGATATCGCGGTGAGAGGTGAGGTTTATCTTGAGAAAGCAGACTTCGAGCGTTTGAATGCTGCAGAGAGCGATGAGTCGAAGAGGGCTGCAAATCCACGCAATCTTGCGGCTGGAACTGTCAGAAGGCAGAAAAGCAGCGAAGCGTGCAGAGTCCCTCTTACAATCTATTGCTATGAAGGGTTCTGGAACGATAAGACCCAGACTCCCCCGGATCATATCCATATCCTTTCAAAACTGAAAGCCCTTGGGTTCCGTATCAATCCTCATCTTGCCTTCTTTGATTCGGATAAGGAAAAAGCCAGGGAGAAGCTCGCATCTGCAGGGCTTGATGGAGATGCTTACGCATTCTCCGAGATAGATGAATTCATCAAGAAGAAGACAGCGGAAAGGAAGACTCTTCCTTATGAAATAGATGGTCTTGTATTCAAAATCAACGAACTCGATGTTAGAGAGAAGTTCGGATATACAGAGCACCATCCAAGGTGGGCTATAGCCTATAAATTCGAAGCTCCTCAGGCTGAAACAGAGCTTCTCTCGATAACCATTCAGGTAGGACGGACGGGACGGATCACTCCGGTTGCGGAGATTGCTCCGACAAAGCTTGGAGGGTCGACAATCAGGAGGGCGACTCTTCATAACCAGGAATATATCGATGAGCTGGAACTTGCAATCGGAGACATTGTTTCCGTCTCAAAGCGCGGCGATGTTATTCCTGCCGTTGAGAGCGTGATTGAGAAGAATGATAAAGGAAATACAACATTTGTCCTTCCATCCGAGTGTCCTTGCTGCCATACGAAGATTGTTCAGATTGGGGGACTTCAGTATTGTCCGAACTATGATTGCCCTGATCAGGTCAAGGGGCGTATTGCCTATTTCGCTTCTACTGACCAGATGGATATAGAGACGCTTGGCCCTCGTACTGTCGAACTCCTTTACAATGCCGGGATACTTGAAAGCATCGAAGATATCTACAGCGCTGACTATTCTGCAGCTGCAGACCTTCCAGGCATAGGGGAAAAGAGCATAAAGCTGCTGGAGAAAGGCATAAAGGAGAGCCTTACAAGACCTTTCACGACAGTGCTTTCCTCCCTGGGCGTTGCTGATATAGGGAAAAAGAGCGCTGAGCTGCTTGTCAGGAATGGTTTCGATTCGATCGACAAAATCCTGGATGCCGCCGACAGGGGAGATCCGGATTCTTTTGCAAGCATTCCTGGTTTTGGTGAGATAACCGGTAAAAGGATTGTGGAAGCATTCTCCTCTGATAGGTTAAGGGCGACAATAGAAGCTTTGAGAAAAGCTGGTTTGCATATGGATTCTTCTTTAGATAGAGAGGAAAACGCGGAGGAGCAGACTTTCTCTGGCCAGGTGTGGTGCATTACAGGTTCTTTCAAGAACTTCAATCCTCGTTCGAAAGCTCTGAAGGAAATAGAGAAGAGGGGTGGGCGTACTGTAAGTTCCGTTACTTCGAAAACAACGCATCTCCTTGCCGGGGAGGGCGGAGGATCCAAGAGAGCTGATGCGGAAAGACTTGGTGTCAGGATTGTTTCCGAGGATGAATTCATGGCAATGCTAGGAACAAAAGATGATGGGGAAAAGCACGAAGATGGACAGCTTTTTCTTTTCTAGTGTACCAAGTTGCCATAAATAGGGTATAAGGAGGCTGGAGGCTTTTTATGAATATTCTTGCAGAGGAACTGAATAAGACGCTGTCCGATTCCGTTGCTTATGGTTTTCTTTCAGCTGTTGGAAGAAGGATGTATTTCCCTAAGGGAATTGTCGCGCAGAGCGATGAAGCAAAAGAGAAGGCAAAGAAATATAATGCCACTGTAGGTCTTGCTACAAGAAATGGCGAGCCATTCTATCTTCGCGACATATATTCTCTTTTTAAGGAAGGCTCGTTGAAGCCTGCCCAGATATTCTCCTATGCTCCTGGTGGCGGTGATAAAACTCTCCGTTCTCTCTGGAAGGATAGCATGATTGAAAAGAATCCTTCTCTCAAAGGAAAGAGATTCTCCCTTCCTCTTGTTACAGGTGGCCTTACTCATGCAATCAGCATGGTCGCAGAGCTTTTTGTGTCAGAAGGCGATGATATCGTCTGTCCCGATCTTTTCTGGGATAACTACGATTTAATCTTCACGGATCTCATAGGCGCGAATGCAAGGCTGTTCCCATTCTATGGAGAGAATGGAGGATTCAATATTGAGGGAATGAAAGCGGCTCTTCTCTCTTGCAAAGGAGAGTATGCAAGGATAATTCTCAATTTCCCGAACAATCCGACAGGCTATACGCCATCGAAGGATGAAGCAAAGGCAATCGTCGATGCTGTTGTCTCGGTTGCTGAGACAGGCAAGAAGATAATGGTTATCTCCGATGACGCTTATTTCGGTCTCTTCTTCGAGGATGATACTGAAAAGGAATCTCTCTTTGCCTACTTCGCAGATGCTCATGAGAACATCTTCGCTGTCAAAGGCGATGCTGCTACAAAGGAAGAGATGGTATGGGGTTTCCGCGTCGGCTTCCTTACGTATGCTTCCAAGGGCTTTACCGATGCCCACATTGATGCTTTGACAAAGAAAACTCTTGGAATGATCCGCTGTTCTGTCTCTAACTGCGATAGGCCGGGTCAGAGCCTTATTGTGAGCGCTATGCAGGATGGAGAGCATTACAGAGAGGACAAAGCAATCATCTTCAGTGAGATGAAGAAGCGCTATGAAATCGTCCACAAGGCTGTTGAGAAGCATAAGAATGATGATATCCTTACTCCGTATAGCTTCAACTCGGGCTATTTCATGGCGTTCGACACTCATGGACGCAGTGCAGAGGAGCTGAGGACTTACCTTCTTGATAAATACCAGGTTGGTGTTATAAACATCATGGGAAAGACACTTCGTCTTGCTTACTGTTCGGTTGAGCCGGAGGGGCTTGAGGAGCTTGTCGATACTGTCTATAAGGCCGCTGGAGAGCTATGGAACTGAGCACGAAACTGTATATCCTCTCGGATAAAGGCCAGAAGTTCATGGGGGCTGGTGTCCTGTGGCTTCTGGAACGTGTGGAGGAGACAGGTTCGCTTTTATCAGCAAGCAGAAGTATGGGGCTCTCCTATACGAAAGCAAGGGCGATGCTGGAAGCCCTTGAAGAGAATCTTGGACGTGCTGTCCTGGATAGGAAGAAGGGCGGGGCTGAGCGCAGCGGCGCAACGCTTACGCCATTCGCAAAGGAATATATTTCCCTGTATAGGGATTTTCAGTCTGAGGTGAAGGCTGATGCTCAGAAGAAATTCGAAGCGTTCTCCTCATCTGTCAGTAAGCTCATGGAGGAAAAAGATGAGCACTAACAAGACACAATATGATTTTACTATCGAGAAACTAGGGCCTGCAAAGCTCAACTCCCCGATAAGGATGTCGAAGCGTGGCGGCGATGGACTTGCGGATTATGTTCGCGACAGTGACCGCATCCTGTTCTCTATTGAAGCAGAGCAGGTTGGAGAAAAATCCGAGCTTCTCCATTCGGATACTCTTGAGATTGCTGGTCCAAGGGAGAAAATCTATTTCAACCCTGCTCATGTCCATGCTGCGATCTGTACCTGCGGTGGTCTCTGCCCAGGTCTTAACAATGTCATAAGATCGGTTGTTCGCTGCTTCTGGTATCGCTATGGTGTAAGAAGAATCTCCGGAATCCAGTATGGTTATCTTGGTCTTCTTGAGAATTCTCCATGGCCGGTGATTCCTCTTGATCCAGATGTTGTTGATGACATTCTCGAGAAAGGTGGTACAATCCTCGGTTCCGCACGTGGTGGTGGAAAGCAGGTTGAGGAGATTGTCGATTCCCTGGAGAGAATGAATATAAACATCCTTATTGCAATCGGAGGAGATGGAACGCTCCGCGGTGCTCAGGATATCGGGGAAGAGATAAAGAGAAGAGGTCTCAAGATTTCTGTTGTAGGTGTTCCGAAGACGATCGATAACGATCTCTCCTTCATCGATGCATCCTTCGGTTTTGATACTGCTGTTTCCCAGGTTGTTCCTGTTATCAGGGGAGCACACGCAGAAGCTACAGGCGCTATCAATGGAATTGGTCTTGTGAAGGTTATGGGAAGGGAGTCCGGATTCATTGCAGCTAATGCCTCCCTTGCTCAGTCCGATGTTAACTTCTGTCTTATTCCTGAGTCGCCTTTCGATCTGGAAGGACCGAATGGACTTCTGGAGAATGTGAAGAGACGTCTTTTAGAGCGTGGACACGCAGTCATTCTCATTGCGGAGGGTGCAGGGCAGGAGTTCCTTCCACAGACAGGAGAGACAGATGCTTCTGGCAATCTCAAGTTCCACGATATCGGCGTATTCCTCAAGGATGAGATGAAGAAGTATTTTGCAGAGCAGGGTATTGCGACGACTATCAAATACATAGATCCGTCGTATATAATCCGCTCGGCCCCTGCAGATAGCTATGACTCAATCTATTGTGCGAGAATCGGTGCGCACGCAGTTCACGCTGCAATGGCTGGAAAGACACAGTGCATAGCTTCCAGGGTTAACAACCAATTCGTATATGTTCCAATAAAGGTTGCTGTATCGAAGCGCAGTCATGTTGATATCGAGGGCTCTCTTTGGA
>CALXXO010000013.1 GCA_944392705.1 uncultured Spirochaetaceae bacterium | reverse complement strand
CGAGTACTACGGTCTGGAAACTGTCACACTGGAGGATATGCTCAAGAAATGTGCAGCCTGGAGGGAAGAGTTCGGCCAGTACATCATCGATGCAGCTCCGGTAATCAGGGAAGCTGTCGAAAGCGGAAAGAAGATTCTCCTCGAAGGCCAGCTTGGCATCATGAGGGATAATGACTGGGGTATCTATCCATATACAACATCATCCAATCCAACAGTCGCTGGAGGATGCAATGGAGCTGGAATTCCTCCTCGCTGCATCACAAAAGTCGTTGGTGTAGCAAAAGCCTACTCCACTTCAGTCGGTGGCGGCCCTTATATGACAGAGCTCTTCGACGAAGATGGAGAGAAGCTCAGGGATATCGGACACGAATATGGAGTAACTACAGGACGCCCAAGGCGCTGCGGATGGTTCGATGCGGTTGCTGCTGATTTCGCCTGCTACATGAACGGTGTCACAGATATCGCTCTGACTAAGCTCGATGTCCTCGATACATTCTCTAAAATCAAGGTCTGCACAGGCTACATGATTGATGGCGAATATTACAGCCACCTTCCAGAGACAAGGCTTCAGGAAAAAGCAAAGCCTATTTACGAGACATTCGATGGATGGATGGCTGATACGACAAAGTGCCGCGAATGGGATGAGCTTCCTGAGAACGCAAAGGCTTATGTACTCGCCCTCGAGAAGATGCTCGGAGTGCATATCACATATATTTCAGTAGGCCCTGAGCGCGACCAGCTGATTATCAGATAACGAAAATATAACGGAGAATTATCCCTCCGTTGATGATTACCACCGTATTCCTGCTTATCATTGGGGCAGAATATAAATGGTCTCCAATGGAAAAAGGCCGGAATTCATATAGGAGGAATGAAACGATGCGTTCCTCCTTTTTCTTTGTCCATCCAGCCTGTATAATCGAAGCGGAGATGGATATGGAATATGATCACAGCACTTATATCAGTCCGCTGACGTGGAGATATGGATCGGAAGAGATGAAAGGAATCTTCTCCGAGAAACACAAAAGACAGCTTCTCAGACGTGTCTGGATTGCACTGGCAAGAGCTGAATCAAAAGCAGGTCTTGTGACGCCGGAACAGGTTGCAGAGCTTGAAGCCCACAAGGACGATATAGATATAGAACGCGCCACGGAGATAGAGAATGTCATACACCATGACCTGATGGCTGAAATAAAGACATATGCGGAGCAATGTCCTCTCGCAGGGGGTATAATCCACCTTGGCGCAACAAGCATGGATGCGCTGGACAATGCAGATGCAGTGCGCTTCAGGGAAGCAATGGCGCTTACAATCAAAAGGCTTGATGACCTTATAGAAGCGCTCTCCGAGAAAGCTGAAAAGTATAAAGCTGTCCCTACGATGGCCTTCACCCATATCCAGCCCGCCGAGATAACGACTATAGGCTATCGTCTCGCACAGACAATACAGGATCTGGTCAATGACAGGAAAGACACAGCAGAAGCACTCCGCAGCATCAAAGGCAAAGGCATGAAAGGAGCTGTCGGAACAGCTGCAAGCTATACAGTCCTCCTTTCCGGCACAGGCATAAGCGCAGAGGAGCTGGAGACCATGGTCATGGAAGAGCTCGGGATACAGGCCTTCCCTGCCGCGACCCAGACATACACGAGGAAGCAGGACCTGAAGATAATAGCCTCCCTTTCTTCCATCGCGGCAACACTCCATCGCTTCTCGCTCGATCTAAGGATTCTGCAGTCTCCTCCAATCGGGGAATTCTCGGAGCCTTTCGGTAAAAAGCAGGTAGGCTCATCCGCAATGCCTTTCAAGCGCAATCCGATAAACAGCGAGAAAATCTGCTCGCTTTCAAGAATCGTCGAAAGCCAGTACCAGGCTGCATGGATGAATGCTTCCACATCAATCCTTGAACGGACGCTGGACGACAGCGCGAACAGGAGAATCTTCATACCGGAAGCCTTCATCGCACTCGATGAAATGCTTCTTACTGAACTGAAGGTCGTAAGGGGAATGAACATTCACAGCACTGCAACAGAGCGTCTGATGGCCGATTACGGCATTTTCGCATCCACGGAGCGCCTTCTCATGGAGCTTGGAAAGAGAGGTGCGGACAGGCAGGAGATGCATGAAGTGATAAGAGAAGAATCGCTCGCGGCATGGCAGAGCGTGCAGGAAGGAAAAGGCAATCCCCTTAAAGAGAACCTCATGAAGGACAAAAGAATAAGGGAGTATCTCACTGAAGATGAGATTTCCTCCCTCCTCGATGCCCATGGCTACACAGGAGATGCTGTGGCCAGGACTGATAAGGTCATAAAAGAAGCCCTGTCGGTAATCAGATTATAAGAAGTCCCGCTCTGAAGAGTGCGAAGTAGATTGCTGCCCTTATATACCTTATGCAGGTTGCGGGGAGGACCTTCTTCGCGCTCATTTTCAGCGCACCTGCGAGAACGCAGATTGTTGAGAAAGGAAGGGGGAATATTCCCGCTATAATGACGAACAATGTGCCATACTTCTTGATATAAGCCCCCCATTTCTTCTCTGCCTTCTCCGTATACCTTTTGATAATAGGTATCTTATGGAGCAGAAGCCCTATCGCATACGATGTTATTCCACCGAGGGCTGAAGCCGTTCCGATTACAGGGATTACAACCCAGGGGCTCATTGAAGCCACTATCGGGAAGACGAAATCCGGAGAGAGCGGAAGTATGAGCGTATCGACCACATAGACATATAGAAAGATACCTGTCAGACCGAAATTCTCATTGAACCAGTCAATGGCAAGTGAATAATTCTCTCCCCCTATGGCCTTAACGACTATGAAGAATCCCAAGAATATTAGCAGGATGGGAATTGTCCCGATCAGTGCTATCTTCTTCCAGTTAAGATGAACATCCCTGTGTTTTTCGTGTTCATCCTCGTACTCAGATCCCGCCTTAAGTGCTTCACCCATTTAAAAGCTTTCGTGCCTCCTCGAGCACAGTATCAACATTTCCCGAAACAGATCCGCGGTATAGCATCCCCCTGCCACCGCCTTTGATACTCAATCCAGATTTCAGGCTATCGAACCCTTCTTTTGTTCCATGAAACATGAAACGCCCGTTTCCGTCAACAACGAAAGCCACGATGCTATCATCTTCATCGAAAACATCCTCAAACGCCACGATATCAACATCGGAGGAGAAAACAATCGGGGAATTACTGCATTTATGCTTCTCAATTTCAAATACAGCTATCTTTCTCTCCAGATTCCTTACAGTCCTCCTGAGCTCCGCATTATCATCGACAAGCCTTTCGGCGCTCTGGATGAGATTGTCGGAATCTGATGACAGCAATGAAGATAAATCCTGGACTATCGCCCTGTTGCGGTGTCTGTAATCAACGGAAAGCTTTCCGCACTTCCAGATTGTCCTGACGTGTCCGCGGATCTTCTCAGAACCAACATACTGAATCTCCCCTATCTCTCCAGTACTTTTCAGATGAACACCCCCGCAGGCAACGGCATCTATTCCGTCTATGAAGACAACCTTGACCCTGCCTTCGACTTTTATAGAGCGTCTCATGCCGAGATTCTCCGCTTCTTCGTGGCTCATCTCGCGCTGTACTATACTGTGGTTCTCCCTTATCGCGGCATTGGCTTCCGCTTCGGTTTCAAGGAGAATGCTCTCTTCAATCTCCCCTATATTGGTTTCAATTGTGAAAAAGGATTCTCCCTGATGAACAGCAACTGTCCCTATATGGTGATTGGAGAAAAGAAGAGCAGAGACAAGGTGCTGGGCACTATGCTCTGTCATATAGAAAAGCCTGTGTTCCCAGTCCAGGCTGAGCTCTGCTTCAAAGCCAACCGGTGGTTTATCACCTTCGATGATATGAAGAGGATTCCCATCCTCGTCCTTTACTGTATCGACGATACGATATGGACCGAACGAACCCCTGTCTCCGGGCTGTCCACCACCTTCCGGGTAAAATACAGTACGATCCAGGATGATACCACTTTTTCTCACATCAACGACTCTCGCAATGACGGATGAAAGGTATCCATCCTCGTAGTAAAGCTTATCTGTCACGCTTTTCCTCTCCCACCATTCTTGCTACAGGAAGTTTCCATCTGAAATGATAACCAAGCATCCTGAGAGCCATTGTAAAGATTGCAGTGGAATACATCAGCACATCCCCTGATACCCCAAACTTGAAGAGAACAACAAACAACAGTCCCCCGAGTATCGATGCAGATGCATAGAAGTCAGAAGTGAGTACCATCGGAATCTCATGGCAGAAGATATCCCTCAGGACCCCTCCTCCAACAGCTCCGAATACCCCGCTTGTCACAACAGCGAATGCGCCGAGTCCCAGAGCTTCAGCCTTCACACAGCCAATGGCGGTGAACACACCAAGCCCAACAGCATCGAAGTACTGTATTATTGCCCACCTGCCTATCGTCTTCGGGCTGAGCAGGAATACAAGCACTCCCATCAAAATGCAGACAAGGACATATGCATTATCATTGAAGATTGCTATCGGGAATATTCCAAGAAGCGTATCCCTGAGCATACCACCACCACAGCCGACAGTGATGGCGAATACGATAACACCAAGGAAATCGAGTCGGTTCCTTACCCCTTTCACAGCCCCTGTTATAGCAAATATGGCTGTACCGAAAATATCAAAAGCATAGACAATACCGCTGTCCATAACACAGACAGCCTACAGAATTAGCTATTCCTCGTCTACGGCGAAATCCTCAGTTGCCGAGATTACGATAAGCAATCTTCTTTCCATCTATAATATATCGGCTCTTCCCTGTATCAGGCTCAAGGACTTTCTTGTGTGTCTGCCTGTAAGCCAGAGGTCCGCAGCCGTGGTACTTTTCGAAAGTATGTGCAAAATGCTGGCGGCTGTTGTATCCGACAGCGAATGCGATATCAGTAATCTTCATGGAACTGTTCACCAGAAGGAAAACAGCTTCTTCCATGCGCTTTCTGGTGACATATTCGGCAATACCGCAACCAAGACATGAAGAAAACAGTGACTGCAGATACGATCTGCTTATCCCAATATGCTCAGCGACTTCTGAAACCTTTATCTCAGAGTGGAAATTATCGTCTATATAATCGCAGGCACTGCGAAGATAACAAACACCGGAATTGTTCCCTCTGGACACTATCGAATACGAAAGCTCCACCATTGTCCTGGACACAATGAGCTGCAGAAGGAAATCATCATCGGCAGCGAATCTCTGGATATACGAAATCAGGTCTTTCAGGGAATACCCAAGATCTCTCAGGTCTGCACCACAGAAACAATCCGGGGCTTTATTCCAGAATTCCTTAAATTCAGAGCTTTCCTCCAGCAATCCATTCAGAGAGATATCCCCATCAGTTTCAGACAAATCAAACTCAAGGTTGAGAATGGAGCAAGGTTTCTCCAGGCTAATCTCCAAGCGGTGCGGAATATTGGAATGGATGAAGATGAAATGGTTAGGGCCAATCCTATAAGATTCGTCTTTGCAGTACACCGTACAGCTTCCGCCTGTTACATACATAATCTCACAGCTCTCGTGGGAATGTGGGTGCATATGGAACTCTGAGAGCGACAATGCATAGAATGCCGTGATGCTTGCCTTTATCATTTCTCCACTCATTGCTAAGGATAATCAGACAATATATTGCATCTCAACTGAAATAAAAGATAGCAGATTGCACCTCAATTCATCGCACCTCATAGACTATTGGAAAGATTAACTGGAGGTTTTAAATGAGCTTCAAAGTAGCTTTCATAGGTGCAGGTAGTCTCAACTTTGCACGCACTCTTTTCACGGACATAATCTCGGTTCCGGAATTCCATAACATCGAGGTATCGTTCACAGATATCAATGCAGACAACCTTGAGAAGACAAGAGCGCTCTGCCAACGGGATCTGGATGCGAACAATATTCCAATCAGGATTAAGGCAACGACAGACAGACACGAAGCATTCAGAGGTGCAAGGTACATAGTGAATTGTGTACGGATCGGCGGTCTGGAAGCATTTGAATATGATATCGAGATTCCTCTTAGATACGGCGTGGACCAATGTGTCGGAGATACTCTCTGTGCAGGAGGAATCATGTATGGACAGAGGGTCATCGCCCAGATGCTGGAATTCTGCAAGGACATCAGGGAAGTAGCAGAACCCGGTGCAATCCTGCTTAATTACTCGAATCCCAATGCTATGG
This sequence comes from uncultured Spirochaetaceae bacterium, assembly GCA_944392705.1. GTDB lineage: Bacteria > Spirochaetota > Spirochaetia > Sphaerochaetales > Sphaerochaetaceae > Ornithospirochaeta. The sequence continues at coordinate 22,510 of CALXXO010000013.1, read as the reverse complement.
CGACATGGGCCTGCAACAAATATGGCGGAGTAAGGACAATCGGGCTGTGCCATGGGGAGATACACGGAGAGCTGCAGATTGCAGAGGTTCTCGGAATCCCCAGAGAGGAGCTGGATGTAATCTGTGCGGGGATAAACCATCAGACCTGGTACATTTCCATAAAGCACCATGGAGAGGATATGATTCCAAAGCTCCTAGATGCTTTTGAGAAGCATGAGAGATACAGAGAGGAAGAAAAAGTCCGTATCGATATCCTCAAGCGCTTTGGTTACTACTCCACTGAATCCAATGGCCATCTTTCCGAGTATCTTGCATGGTACCGTAAGCGCCCAGACGAGATAAAGGACTGGATTGATCTTGGTAAGTGGATAAACGGTGAAACAGGTGGCTACCTGAGGGTAACTCGAGAAGAGAGGAACTGGTTCGAGACCGATTATCCCAAAATCCTCGCAGAACCACCAATCAAACTCGATGGCTCAGCAAGGGGAAAAGAACACTGCTCATACATCATCGAAGCATTGGAGACAGGGAGATGCTACAGAGGTCATTTCAATGTCATGAATGAGGGAACCATCACAAATCTACCCGGGGAATCCGTCGTGGAGGTCCCATGCTATGTGGATGGAAACGGCATCAATATACCAAAAGTGGGAGACTTACCTCTCGGATGTGCCGCCGTATGCTCTCAGTCAATCTGGGTACAGAAACTGGCTGTCGAGGCCGCAGTACATGGGGATGTAAACTTGCTGAAGCAGGCATTCCTAATGGATCCTCTTACAGGAGCTGTATGCAATCCTCCAGAGATATGGCAGATGGTCGATGAAATGCTCGTCGCAGAAGCGGAATGGCTGCCACAGTATACCGAAGCAATCAAGGAAGCTAAGAAAAACCTTGCTTCCGGCAGACTGATTGAAACAAAGGATTACCATGGAGCAGCAAGGCTTCCGGAGAAATCGCCGGCTAAAGTTGCTGCAGAAAGGGACAGCAGGAAAAACAATATATGAAAAAAGCTCTGGCCAGTATCCGTATGTTTGGCTATATTCAGGCTATGGGAAAAATCAAAAGCGCATGGGAAATTGCTCTGGAGCGCACCGAAGGCATCCAGATAGATAAGGATAAAATGAAATACAAGGCGGATGTGGACAATGCACGCCGCCTTGCCGGCAGATTCGTCTCAGATGATGAGCCCATCGATGAATCAGAACTAAGGGAAGGCATTGAAAAGCTCGACAGCAAAGCCGTAAAAGAAGCACTGCTGCTTACAGCTGAAGCAAATCTTTCTCTTCCGCAGAACGAGGATGAAGATGATACCAGGCTGAAGAAAGCAGGTACTCTTATTGACATTGCAACTGGCCACGATGCAAATGCACTCGCGCTCACTGAAGAGCTTGAAGCTTTCCTAAAACAGTATCCTCTCCACAGAAAAGATCTCATAGAGAAAATGAAGGCACAGTACAAGCCTGTTCTGGATGAGAAGTCCGACAAGCTCTCAAAGCAGTACGGTACTGAAGTGCATCTGACATATGAGAACGACAAGGAATTCATGGAGCTTGCAAGGCAAAATCTTGAAAGACTCGAAGCCCAGTATAATGCCACACTGGCAAACGCAAAGAAACAGCTGCGCAGCATTGCCGGTCTAAACTGAAAATTTTCCGTTGACAGCTGGTGGATGCAATGCTAGGGTATAGCTGTAAGGCAGGAAGGTAAATCCTGCAGGGAAAAAGTCTTAGGAGAACCCTGAAGCTCCTAAGGAGCCGCAGGAAAGCGGCAGAAGCTGGAAGAGAGATCCAGTGGGGAATAACGCTCAGATACCCCCGACAAAGTATCTGAGGAGTCGTGGAGACGACTAAAAATATCCGTCGGCCCAATTGGAAAATCAGAAATCCTGGGCGTAGAAAGACTGTTCGGAAGCCGAACAGTCTTTTTCTTTCCCCAAAGCTTACCAGTATTTTGCCATTCTGTTCTTAAGTGATTCCCTATAGCCTTCCCAGTCTGTTATAGGTTTAATGGCAACACCATCCTCAACTGCGGCCTTTGCAACCGCAACGGCTTCGTATTCTATTACCCTTGGGTCGAATGGTTTTGGAACAATGTACTCCCTGCCGAAGGAGAAATCCTCGCCGCCATAAGCCTTCCGAACCTCCTCAGGAACACTCTCCTTTGCAAGAGCAGCCAAGGCCTTTGAAGCAGCCATCTTCATATTCTCCGTAATGCGAGTTGCCCTAACATCAAGCGCACCGCGGAATATGAACGGGAAGCCAAGAACATTGTTTATCTGATTAGGATAATCACTACGGCCAGTAGCCATTATCACATCATTTCGAGCGCTCAGGGCTTCTTCAGGGGTTATCTCAGGATCAGGATTAGCCATTGCAAAAACTATAGGATCTTTTGCCATTGACCTGAGCATCTCCTTCTTCAGGCAACCAGCAACTGAAAGCCCCATGAATACATCTGCACCATTTACGGCGTCTGCAAGCGTCCTCTTGTCTGTTTCTACTGCAAATTCAGCCTTCTCTTCAGTCAGCCCTTCTCGGCCTTTGTAAATAACGCCATGGCTGTCCAGCATGATGATATTCTCTTTCTTCACGCCAGCTGCGACAAACATCCTTGCACAGGAGATACCTGCAGCACCGGCACCATTGACAACGACCTTGAGATTCCCAATCTTCCTTCCGGTTATCTCGGCGGCATTCATCAAGCCCGCAGTTGCTATTATCGCAGTACCATGCTGGTCATCATGGAATACCGGGATATCACAACGCTTGATCAGCTCCCTTTCAATGTAGAAACACTCCGGCCCTTTTATATCCTCAAGATTTATTCCACCGAATGTCGGAGAAATGGCCTTTACAATCTCGACGATTTTCTCCGGGTCCTTCTCATCTATCTCGATATCGAAAACATCGATATCAGCAAATCTCTTGAAAAGAACGCCTTTGCCTTCCATTACAGGCTTGGAGGCCAGGGCTCCCTTGTTTCCAAGTCCAAGTATTGCCGTTCCATTCGATATAACCGCGACGAGGTTTCCCTTTGATGTATAGCTGTAAGCTTCATCTTTATCAGCGGCAATACGCAGAACAGGTTTTGCAACCCCCGGTGTATATGCGAGCGAAAGATCCTCCGCCGTCCTGCAAGGCTTTGTCGGAACAACAGAAACCTTTCCAGGAACTCCATCCATGCTGTGGTATTCCAGCGCTTTCTTTTCCAATTCGTCCATACTATCTCCTCCTACAACTCCACTTTCCAATCTAGCCTATCGCCGAATGAAACAAGAACCCTATACAGAGCATCAGGCCAGGCTATACGCAGTCGTTTATCCGTAATATCGAGTTTCTCTATATTGATATCCTTTGCACCCTCAAAAGAAATGCTCCAGCCCTCACCTTCGATTCTTTCGCCATCGATAGCCGGTTTATCCATGACTATCAGCGAGAGAACAGGATTCTTTCCACCTTTGACGCATTCGCAGAACTCAGCATTGTTTCCGCGAAGCGATACATGGCGCTTGTAGCTTGATACAGTCCCCTTGGGATATGCACCTGAAAGCTCCATGGATATACCATCCGGCCCCGATTCAACCTCCGATGCTGCATAATCCTTGCCCGCATTCTGTCCGATTCCATCGAAGTTCACAAGATTATGGTAAAGGCTCTGCATCGGCAGAAGCGTATATCTCTCTGCAGAGAATGTCTTTTGGGTATATGTCTCCACGCCTATATCACAGAGGACAGGATGCTCCCCTTTGAAGAGAATCACACTGCCTGTATCGTTGTGGTTGTGGCTATCATCATTTCCACCTGTTTTGACAGCAAGGAGGATATCATTCTTCCTGTATATTGAAAGACCAACGCTCGGGTAATAGACATATGGAGTCGGGTCAGAATGTGCTGGCAGATCTCCGTGCATCAGCGTATCGGCATACCTGAATTTCAGCCATTTATACCAGAGGTTGTACTGGTTATCATCGAAAGGAAGCTTGCCGCCTGTTTCCAGAATCCTCACATGGTACCTGAAATCAAGCATAGCCTGTCGCTTAAGCTCATCGCAGCCGATTGCACAGCCGAAAAGATACTCCCTTGCTCCAAGCTCTCCCGCTTTTGGAGAACAATCAGCAAAGTTTATATACCACTCTCCCCCGATATGCATATTGAGAATATATGAAGCGATATTCCTCATCTTGTCCTCTTTATACAACGATGAGATTGCACCGCCCGATACTTCATTCACGACGCGGACAGCTCCGAAGAAACACAGCCCTGCTGCGTGCCAGTAATGCGCGCCTTCATCGCAGCATCCATCATCGCCATACTGCGAATACCAGTCAGAAAGCGACAGGAGAGCTTTATCGAGGACTGCATGGTATTCATCCTGGGTAAGGGATAGGGCGAAAGCAGTCAGCAAAACATTCTGAGTACACCATACAGTCCAGTTATTAAGCCGTTCCTTTCCATCCCTTCCCATCCACCAGAACCAAGAGGAAAGGTATGGGTCTATAATCCTTCTTCTCAGCTCTGCAGCCATCGTCCTCACGAGAGATGGAGTAAGCTTACTTTCGAGCAGATTCAGCGTGAGAGCGACAATCTCCCCGCTCTCCATTGCGAAAAGATCCAGAACAGGCCGGTCTACCTCCGGAACAGGGAGCTGGATTGTATCGCGCACATAGGTATTATGAGCGGGCATGACCCATCCAGGCTCTCCCAGAATCGACCAGACTTCATCCTCTATCCTGTCCATGAACCTGCCTTTGTCCTCGATAAGCTCGGCTATGACGAATGTAGATAACCTCTGTCTTTTCCTGAAATACGGAGTCTCATAGTTCACCCTGTTCCCTGTTCGCAGGAAATCCTTGTAGAGGGAAAGGGGAAGAGTATCCAACGGCTCTTCAAGCATTGCTTCAGCATCTGAGAAAAGCTTTTTCTCCAGAGCTGTTGGGATATCCCCGAGAGTTTCAAACTCCAGCCTTTTCAGCTTTATATCATTGCTGACATGGAAATCATTCATAAGCCTTTCCCAGCATTGCCTTTGCTTTCATCATTGAAGCCTTGTCATTTATAAGAACAACACCGTTAACAACCCCGTCTTTGATGAAATATGTGCGGCGTTTGTCACCATCCGTCTCAACCTTTCTCTCCCCTTCGGGAGTGCCAAGGGAGACTACATCTATTCCACCGACTTTAAGGAGTGCCGATGGTTCGGATGGCCTGTAATCATTCTCCTCCCCCATCATGGAAAGCGCTGCCGCTGTACCCATTTCACGAGCGTGCATGGCAAGTCCGAATGTCCTGCCATCTAGTTCTGCGGCATCTCCCGCTGCGTAGACATTCTCCATAGATGTTCTAAGATGACTATCCACGACAATTCCCCGGCCCGTTCTAATCCCGGCTTCTTCGGCGAGTTTTATCGCAGGATTGACACCGACAGAGAAACAAAGGACATCTGCAGCTATCTTCCTTCCATCCTTGAGGTAGACAAAGCTATCATCTGCGCTTTCAATAGTGCTGGAAACGTAGACTGTAACGCCTTTCTCCGCAAGCTTTTCCTGAAGAAGGGCTGCGGAGTCCTCATCCAGCTGTCTTGGGAGGATATACGGTGCTGTCTCGACTACACTGACAGGGATATTGAAGTCGGTAGCAACTGAATATGCAGCTTCAAGACCAAGAAGCCCTCCGCCTATTATGGCAAAGCTTTCAGCCTTTTCCAGTGCATCCTTCAGATGCAATGCATCGCTCATGCACCTCAGGACATAGCTTTCTTTCCTTCCACCGGGGACGGAGAGCATCCTTGCCCTGCTACCTGTAGCTATAAGGAGCTTGTCATAAGGAACCTCTCTCCCATCGGAGAGAATAACAGCTGCTTCTTTTATAGCAGTTACAGAACCCTGGATATAACAAATACCCCGCTCCTCATACCATGACAGCGGATGGATGTAGAGCGATTCAGGATCCTTTCCACCAAGAACTTCCTCAATCCTCATCCTGTAATATGGGAGGAATTCCTCCTCTGAGATGAGGGTAACGGACATATCTTTCAGCGTAGCGGCAGCCTGTACACCGGCAATGCCACCACCAATAATAACGGCTTTCTTTCCTCTATCCATGACAGCTGAATCTTAGCATCATTGGGAGTATCAGTCACTCAATGTATTTGCAAATGAGACGATATCGAGAGCCCATCGCATCGCCTTTTCCAGATTGATATCTGGAGCAGGTCCACCATCGACATACATCGAAGGAACAACGAGCATCGATACAATCTCCAGCTCATTGAGATCAGGATCTGAAGAAGCAACCGTGAAGAATGACAGTGCATCGAGGAGATCAAGAGCATCGTGAGTCTCTGCAAATTCAATGATATCATCTCCAGTCTCCAGACCAAGCATGGCAGCAATTGGGGTCTCCACAACAAGAGATGCCGCAAACGGTCTCAGTGAAACAGGATCCACACCAGCGAAATCCATGTACGAACGGATAAGACTGTCATTTGAATTGATTCTGAGTTCTATGGATTTGCCTGAATATGAACTGTCACCATCCATTGTGAAATCATCGGTAGCGATATAAACGGAGAAAAGCGAAGGGGTGAAGAATTCAGCATATATTCTAACATCTCCATCCAATTCGGTACTGCTTATCCTTGAACCAAACTTATACAGGACGGAAACATCATCGTAAGAGACAGCAAGGGAAACAAGCCCATTGTCGAAATCGACGGAAGGCTCAAATGAGATATTCCCCGATGCAGACATAACAGACGAGTCCTCGAAACCGGAATAGAGCATTGCGATATCGAACATAGCCCCTGTGATATCAACCAGATTCCCGGAGAGCATCGAGGAGAGCGAAAGCGAACGCGCTTTGACCTCTGCCGGCAGTACGAAAAGGAGCTGCCCCTCTTCGGGCAATTCCGAAAGGCTATAGCTTCCGGGAACCCCAGTCTCGGCAAATACGCAGAAAGGAACCGCAAGCGAAATCATAAAGGCCGGTTCTGTCGCGGAATAAAGGGATAAAGCAACCAACAGGACTAATAGGATGGAAATAATCTTCTTCATGGAAGAAGTTTACCATAAGACCTGTATTTTCAAAGCTTTCATTATTCTGGCACAGCCTGCCAGAACCGTAGCGTATCCATATCCATGATTGTCAGAGCTTTTCCATGCCCCGCACCTGTATCAATAGCCGTCAGATGATAACGCTGGGAATGGAATGGAGAATTAAGAGGTGTATGGCCTATGAATATCTTCTTGTCCGTATCTAAAGGGGATTGAAGAACGGAAGGATCTGCACCATTCTCAAAAGCCATGGCACTCTGCAGATATGTCCTGTTCCAGAGCGGAGAGTTCTTCTCATCGTTCTCAAGCCAGGCATAGCCAAGGGTACTCGCATTCAGTGCCGCAACCTTCTTCAGCTCCACCATCGTCCATCCAGAAGGAATACCCCCATGAAGCACGATGTACTTCTCCTCTATGCGGACATATGGTGCCCTTGAAAGCCATTCCCCCATCCTGACCTTATCCTTCTCGCTGACTCCGGACCTGATGAAATCCTTTACAGTCCTCAATCCTCCATTTGAATCCATCCATTCGGAAGGACATAGGCCCGATACAAGATAATCGCGAAGCCATAAATCATGGTTGCCAAGGACTGGCTTATAAGAAGGAAGAGAGGAAAGGAACTCTATCAGCCTGACTGTCTCCGGACCTCTGTCTGCGATATCCCCGACGGAGTACAATGTATCATCCGATGGCGAAAAGGATGCAGCTTCAAGCGCATCCATAAGAAGACCATACTGGCTGTGTATATCACCGACAATCAGATTTCTTCCCATAAATATCCCTTCCCCGGCGATGATAACAGCAAACGAGGAAGGGAGAAAAGACTAGAATATCGAAAGAGCTACGAAGATCGCCGCAAAAAGCGATGAGACAAGAGAGACAACTGTAATCTGCGTATTGATCGAAGGTCCTGCCGTATCCTTGAACGGATCTCCGACAGTATCCCCGATAACAGCAGCTTTATGGGCTTCGCTGCCCTTGCCCCCTTCTGCGCCAGCTTCGACATATTTCTTCGAGTTATCCCAGAGCCCTCCGGAATTGGACATGAAGAGCGCGAGGAGAAGGCCACTAACGATATTCCCTAGGAGGAATCCTCCTATTGCTTCAGGACCGCCAATGAACCCAACAGCGAGCGTCATGAGGATCGCCATGAGACCTGCAGGAACAAGTTCCTTCAGCGCACCCGATGTCGCGATATCTATACAGCGGCTATAGTCCGGTGACGCCGTTCCCTCTCTGAGCCCTTTTATCTCATTGAACTGCCTGTGGATTTCAGCGACCATCCTCTGGGCATTCCTGTCAACGCCTAGAATCAGCATTGCCGAGAAGACTGCAGGAACAGCAGCTCCGACGAGGACCCCGAAGAATACAGTCGGTTGCATTATATCAAAACCTGTAATCACGGGCTTGCCACTCTCCTGAAGCGCCGTGTTCACCTCGGACATGAAGGCACCTAGCAACGATATTACGGTAAGACCTGCAGCACCGATGGAGAAGCCTTTTGTGACAGCTTTGACGGTGTTGCCAGCACTATCCAGTTCGTCGGCAATCTTAATCGTCTCCTCACCAAGCCCTCCCATCTCGGCCAGCCCGCGAGCATTGTCCACGATGGGGCCATAGGCATCGTTGGAAATAATCATTCCGACGATGCTGAGCATTCCGACAGCGGCCATAGCTATACCGAAAATAGCATACCCTTCCCCTATCGGGTCGCAGAGCTTATAGGCAACCAGCGCTGATATCGCGATACCAATCATCGCCGGCAGTGCCGATATAAATCCATATGATACGCCGGAGAGAATTGTAAAAGCCGGGCCGGATGCAGATGCATGAGCGACTTTCCTGACTATCGGTCGGGTATCATCTGTAAAGTAATCAGTAGTTATTCCAATTATCACACCAACCAGAAGACCTACCGACGATGCACCCCATATTCTCCAGGAGAATCCCGGGAAAACAGCAGTAGCGATAGCTGTCAGGATAAGGAATACAGCTGTCGTCACATAGGTAGATGAATTGAGCGCATGGGTCGGATTGCCATTCTTTCCGACCTTGGCCGTTGCGATTCCGAAAACAGATGAAAGAAGGCCTAGAAGCGAATAGCAGAACACCATCGATATATTGCTGTACTCACCACCGCTCAGAGAACCTGCTATGACAAGAGCGGATGCGGCAGCTGCAACATTGGAATCGAAGAGATCGGCGCCCATTCCGGCGACATCGCCTACATTATCGCCGACATTATCAGCGATAACAGCCGGATTTCTTGGATCATCTTCGGGGATGCCAAGCTCAACCTTTCCTGTCAGATCCGCAGCTACATCCGCCGTCTTTGTGAATATGCCGCCGCCAGCTTTCGCAAACAGCGCAAGGGAACTTGCACCGAAGGAGAAGCCTAGGAGTATTGTGGGGTCTCCTGTAAGCATCAGCACGGCCGTGACACCGAAAAGCGAACAGCCGACAACCAGAAGGCCCATTACCGCACCGCCGCGGAAACCTACAAGGAATGCAGGCTTGAGCCCTTTAGTGGCACTCTCTGCAGTGCGCCCATTGGACAGTGTTGCAACAAGTATTCCTATCTTTCCAGCAATGGCTGAAAGCACTGTTCCAGCAATATAGGCAAGTGCCATTGAGAGGTTGGAAATCACCTCCCCCTTCCATACAGGCTGGGGAAGAATAAGGAAGACAATAACAGCAACAACTGCGGCAAAGCGTCCCAGCACTCTGTATTCCCTGTTCATGAAAGTATCAGCACCAGCTTTTATGAGTTTTGAAATCTCCTCAATGCGGCTGTTCTGTACTTTCATCTTCTTGACCCAGAGATAGAGGTATAGAGCGAATGCGAAGGCTATGGCTACTGTCAGGAATGACAGAGCATAGAAGAGCGAAAGGTTCTCCATAAGCACCTCCAGAGGGCAAAAATCGCCCTCTGTTTCCAGTCTAAATGTGCTTTGGTAAGCCGTCAAACAGAAAACTGCCGGTACCTTTCCGCTATAATTCTCACGCCTTCCTCAATCAGGGCATCATCCCCCGAATAGTTCAGGCGAAGACATTTATCGTAATGTTCATGCGGGTATGGCTTTCCCTCTTTCTGTTCATCGCTTCCGAAGAAGAAATACTCTCCGGGAACAGTTACAACGCCATCCTTCATAAGCTCTGCATAGAACTCAAGCGTACTTACAGAAAGCGAAGGAAGGTAAATCCAGCAGAAAATGGAACCTTCAATCTTGTGCAGATAGTAATCCGTACCATCAAAATACTTTCTTATGAGCTCTTCCATTCTGTCAGCTTTTGCCTTGTAAAAAGGACGTACCACATCCTTTGCGAGCCTTGTAAGCTCTCCACTTCCAAGGAGGTTATCAGCAAGGACAGGACCGAAAGAACCTGTAGCGAGAGCAGCAATCGCATTGATATTCCCTACCGCCTTGATTATCTCCTTCCTTGCAATGACAATTCCCGTCCTGATGGATGGCAACCCTATCTTTGAAAGGCTCATAGAAAGAACAATATCCTCATTCCATATCGGGGCGGCATCTTCTGTAAAGATTATATCGGGGAACGGAAGACCATAGGCATTATCGACGATAAGAGGTATCGAATAGCTATGCGCAAGCTCCGCGAGCTTTCCTATCTCGCTGTCTGTAAGGACGTTTCCGCTTGGATTGGTTGGCCTGGATACGGCCATGGCACCAACTTCAGGGTGCTTTGACAGATACTCGCTCACTCCTTCTGTGTCGAGCTTGTACTTGAATGTATGGTCTTCGAAATACTCGCATTTTGAAGGAACGCTGCAGAAGGTCCCCTCTTCTATCCCCTGATCTGCATAACCGATGTACTCCGGCATCAATGGAAAGAGAATCGTCTTTGTCCTTCCATTGGCTTTTCCGGAGAAAAGATTGAAAAGATAGAACATAGCGCTCTGGCTTCCATTGGTAAGCGCCACATTATCCTCAGTTATATTCCACCCGTAATTCGAGCTGAAAAACTCAGCAACGGTCCGGAGAAAACCGACCCTACCCTGCGGGGAATCATAATGGGCAATGACATTCTCGAAGCTGTCCCCATCGGCCAAGAGCTTCTCAAGCTCCCTTCTGTAAGCCTTTTCCACCTCACCTACACGCGCTGGGTTTCCACCACCGAGTGGCTTTGCCTTTATTCCGCGAGGAAGTGGTTTTGCGATATCATCCATCAACTGCAGGATGCCAGAATGCGATGAGAGTTTGTTTCCGAAGTCCGTGAATTCCATGCTCTGATGATAGTCCAATGCTCAATGATGGAAAAGACGATTGCCTGTGAAGTACATAACCATTCCGCACTCATCAGCGGCTTTTATAACATCCAGATCCCTGACACTTCCTCCAGGCTGTGAAATATACTCAACGCCGGAACGCTTAGCACGCTCGATGTTATCAGGGAAAGGGAAGAAGGCATCGGAAGACAGCGATACCCCGTTGCAGTGTGAGAGTATCTCTTTTTTCTCTTCTTCCGTGATTCTCTCAGGCTTACTGGAGAAATACATCTCCCAGTCTCCGACAACATCAATCTCAGGCTGCGAAGCAAGATACTGCTCTATGACATTATCCTTTTCATTCCTTGAAAGCCCCTTCCTAAACGGCAGGGAAAGTATCCTGCTGCTTTTCCTCAAATGCCATAAATCTGCTTTATCGCCAGCAAGCCGTGTGCAATGCAGCCTAGACTGCTGTCCTGCCCCCACGCCTATAGTCTGGCCGCGTTCGGCGTAAACAACAGAATTCGATTGGGTATATTTCAATGCAACAAGAGATACCTTCAGGTCCAGAACTGCCGATTCAGGTATTTCCTTCCTTTTAGTTACCGCATTCTGAAAATCTGCGGCAGAAGGGATGTATGTATTTCTCGGCTGTGAGAAAGTTATACCGAAGACAGTTCTTGTCTCCTCCTCTTCCGGGGCGTAGTCAGGATCGATCGAAATAATTGTATAGCTTCCTTTTTTCTTCCTGCTAAGTATCTCAAGAGCTTCCTTGTCGTATCCAGGCGCGATGATACCATCAGATACTTCCTTGGAAATCACAAGGGCTGTCGATTCATCGCAGGTATCGGAGAGTGCAATGAAATCACCGAAAGAACTCATCCTGTCAGCACCCCTTGCACGGACATACGCCATAGCCAGAGGAGACAAACATTCCGGGGCAAAGTACATCCTGCGTTCCGTCTCATCAAGCGGCACAGCGACTGCAGCTCCTGCAGGAGACACGTGCTTGAAAGAAGCTGCTGCCGGAAGTGACGTACAGGCTTTCAGATCCCTCACCAAACACCATCCATTCAGGGCATCCAGCAGATTGATATATCCAGCCCGTCCATTCAATACAGTTATGGGAAGTCCTCCTTTGCGATAGACAAAGGCTCCTTTCTGATTGGGATTGCATCCATATTTCAGTTCAAGCTTCTCCATCTCATTCCTCCAGTGCATTGATGATTGTCTCTCCTGAAGCTCCTTTGAAAAACAGCCCCACTCTATACTCAGGAGAAAGAGATTTCCAAACTCTCGCGGCTATTGATTCAATATCTCCGCTTTCTGTTCTGATTGGATTTCCATCAAAAGACGGGACGGGATTGCCATTGCATTTATAAGTATGAATTACATGGCAGACTCCACGTTCCGGCAGATACTTCCAGATAATCCTCTCGGGATTTCCTCCACTCCTGCGGATTATTGCAAAAGCTATTCCTGTCTCATCTGCAATTGCGGCAATCCTAGGCGTAAAGACTGGGGAATCTGGTTCATACGTTCTCTGAACCAGTGCATCGCCCAGAGAATCACCTTCAGAAAGCGCACTGATTATTGTCTCCGTATGGTCTCCATTAGAGACAATCATTCTGCCATCAAACTCAGTGAATGCCCTGTAGATAATAAGGGAAGGATCCTCTACCAGGGATTCATCATATGCCTTTGTGCGTATGTCCCCACTGGAAGAAAAGAGAATCCTGTTCCTGCTGTTCCGACTACGACCTGTAATAGCATAGAGGACAAAGGGGCGGGACTCCTCATCGAACCCCGCGACAATGATTCTGCCAGGATAATCAATTGCTGAAAGATATTCATCTACTGTCATAGACAGAGTGTATTCGCAATTGGATGAATGTACTACAGTTTTGCAGCCCCGGAATAATCAGTTCAGCGTGCTATATACCTCATCAGAGACAGCTTCACACCATTCATTATGTGTATTCTCACCAGGAACTTCGACTGCGATATGCGAAAACCAGCTGTCTTTGGCTGCACCATGCCAGTGCTTCACTTCTCTTGGAATGGTAATAACATCACCGGGTTTCAGTTCAACTGCATCTTTTCTCCATTCCTGATACCATCCTCTGCCTGATGTGCAGAGAAGTATCTGTCCGCCACCTTTGTCTGCGTGGTGGATATGCCAGTTATTGCGGCACCCTGGCTCGAATGTCACGTTGGCCATGAATACAGTCTCGGAAGAATCCGTCAGTGGCTTGAGATAGGATTTCCCGACGAAATACTGTGCGTAAGCATCATTGGGTTCGCCAAGCCCGAACATTCCTCCATCCTTTCCTTCATCGTCCTTATAAACCTCAAGAGCGACTCTGAAAGCTGCCCATGCATTGGGCCATCCAGCATAGAATGCGATATGGGTGAGGATTTCTCCCATTTCCGCTTTTGTGACACCATTCTTTTTCGCAGTCTGCATATGATACTGGAAGGAACTGTCTATGAGTCCTTTCGATACAAGAACCGTTACTGTGAGTATCGACCTCATCTTGAGGGAAAGCTTATCTTCCCTAGACCATACTTCACCGAAAAGAACATCATCATTGAGATGTGCGAACTCATCGGCAAATCCTGTAAGTGCATCGCGCCCTGCTGTCTGTTTTACCATATAATCCTCCACTGTGAATTTAAGATCTTATACATTCTATGTCTAATACTTATTTTTCATGGCGAGAGATAAAGAATAGGCATTTTTAAACAACTGGAAAGATTCACAGAAAGCATGGCTCATCATGAAACAAAAGCATTAGACAGATTCCAGATTCATAACTAAATTCCAAAATATAGGATGCGGACTAAAAATAATCATGAACTGAATTATCATTCCGTATTCACTGTATAACAAGGAGAATAGATATGAAAAAGCTTGTCGTATATTTCTCTGCAAGCGGAGTCACAGCAAAGAAAGCAAAAGAGCTCGCAGCAGCAATAGGCGCTGATGCAATGGCGATTGAGCCGAAAGAACCCTACACCGCTGCAGATCTTGATTGGAGGAACAAGAAAAGCAGGAGCTCCGTGGAAATGCAGAATCCAGCATCCAGACCTGCTATAAAGGAGAACGAGGATATCTCTGGTTATGACAGAATCTATATCGGATATCCTATCTGGTGGGGAGTCGCGCCAAGGGCCGTAAACACATTCATTGAATCGAATAATCTGGACGGCAAGGAAATCGTCATATTCGCAACATCCGGCGGAAGCGGTATTGATTATGCTATCAATGACATGAAGAAAAACTATCCAGCCCTCAATATCGTTGGAGGGAAATTGCTGAATGGAAAAGTAGAGGGAGACATAATCTGAAATGAGCATCGTAATGAATCTTTATTACCATGGAGAGAATGGCAATGCCAGAAAGTTCGCCGAAGAGATGGAGAGAGGCGGAATTGCTGAACGCATACGAAATGAGGACGGCAACGAACGGTATGAATACTTCTTTCCCATGAATGACAGTGAGACGGTGTTGCTTATCGACAGCTGGAAAGACCAAGAAGCTTTGGACAAGCACCATAAATCTGAGATGATGAAAGAGATCGTGACATTAAGGGATAAATATGACCTCCACATGAGTGCAGAGCGATACATCTCAGATAGTATTGAAACTCTCGATTCAAGTTTCATAAGGAAGTAGAAGATAGCTATTAACAAAATTATCGCTGCATTCCATCTGCCACTATATGAACGTCTCTAACAAAGATTCTGGTTGTTGTGGTAATGCAGTAAAGACACTACTTGCTTACCGTTTCAGACCGCTTTCCACAAAAGAAGGTTGTCTTCAAACAAAACTTCAAGACGGCCAGTGTTCTTCAGCCATGACAGATAAGACCTTACAGTGCTTCCGACGAGGACATACTGCTGAAAATCCATTTTGAGGTTATATATCAAAAAGAGCTTCTGCAGGATGATTTCAAAATGCAGAGGTTCTTTGCAGATTTCCACAATTCTGTCAGCTGTTTCTTGGACCTTCCGGATATTGTAATCAGCAAGAGGGGCAATATCCTCAGTAGCGTCTGCATGGGATGGTACGAAAACCTGAGCATCCATATTCTTCACAGCAACAAGGGTTTCGAGATAGGCTCCTACATCATAGATGAATGTTATTCCATACTTATCGAGAGTCTCCGCAGATGAAAGGCAGTCAGCGAGATACACAACATCATCGCTTGTCCTGAATCCTACCATGGAGAAGAAATGACCGGGAAGATTTATAATCTCCATTCCTTTGGGCAATGCATCATCCACAAGCGGCTCCGCATGGCTTTCAGCTGCAAGCAGAAATTTATGACGAAGATCTGCAGGAGGAAAACCTCCAAAAAGGAAAGTTGGCTCTAGGATAGGATTATTTGTAAATGCAGCTTCAATCCCTGGCGCGTATATATGGCATCCTGTCTGGCTCTGCAGGTACTTATTTCCACCGATATGATCTGCATTGGAATGGGTAGTGAATATGGCTTTCAATTTCCATCCGTTTGCGTCAAGCTGCTGCCTGACCTTGCGGCCTGCATCTTTATCGCTTCCGCTGTCAATCAGGACAACGTCATTATCAGAAATCCTCACAAGCCCAATCTTTGCCGGGCTCTGAAAATAGAAACTATTACCTCTTACCTGAACCAACTCGTACATATCTGGATTATACCTCACACTAAGAGGATTTCTCCATCTTGGTCCTGGCTTTTGCCATCAGAGAATCATATTGTGAGAGGTTATAGCTTTGGTAATACGGGGAATCCAGCCAGCCCTTATTTACCATATCTATGATTTCCTTCCTCCTTGGGTCGTCTAGAGAAAGATTGATTCCCGTGATTCTCCAGTTGTTATCAGTTGACGGAGCTACTGGAGAATGCTTGGCAAAATAATCGACTATCATATCCCGTATTGATCGTGAACTCACCCAGTCTCGCTTCCCACTGATAAGACCAAGCCCTTTCAGAGCTGACGAATAGCGGTAATTGTTGACAGCAAGCTTCAGCTTGTCATCATCCTGCAGAGGATTGCCACGGAAAAGAACATTCTTTATCCTGGAGCCCTTTGGTTCGGACAGGTCAACATCGTAATCAACACCTTGGAACATATCGTAAAGGAAATCAGGGTAATCGGGGTCAAAGGAAATGTTGATATCCCCGGGTTGCCACTGATTGAAGCAAGAAACGCTCCATTCCATGTACGCCTTCAGTTCTGCCCCTGTGACGGTAACACGATAAAGGGTGTTATCAAATTTATAGATACTGAAGATATTCCCATAGTTGATATTACCCGCTGGAAGGTTACTTGTATTCTTGAACAGAGCCGAAGCCGACACATCCGCACCAGATTCAGCAAGCTGTATATTGTTTATCAAATCCATAACTGCTGTATCGCGGATTTTACCTTCCGGGATATCCCTTATTTCATTCTCCGGCTGGAATTTGGCTGTTGTGGAACCAAGGGATGCTCCTCCTTCCTCTCCACTTCCGCCACCATTGACGTATTCGATAGTCATTTTATGGGCTTTCTGAACAGCAGGGATTCCCCTGATAATACCAGAAGGCTCTATACCGGCCATTGAGACAATTTCCACATCAGAGTCTGCTATCCGGCCATCATCCCCGAGGTATATATCGAATCTTGCTATGTCCCAGCCACCATTGCGGACACCGCCGACAAGGGTATTCCCTTCTTTTCTTCTGACTATCACATGATTATGGGCAACCTGAAGCACCGCGATTTCAGGATTATCATCAATGATTTTCTGTCCTGAATCGGAACCGTGCTCCTCATCGAATTCCGGATAAACCCCCAGATGGGCAGAAACCATTATGATATCTGCCCTCCCAGCTATCTCATTTATTGCACGTCTAACCGCTTCATTCGCAGGCAAGAATGCAAGGTCCCCCACTCCTTGTGTTTCTGCATCCCACATCGGAACATTCGGTGTAACTACGCCTATAATGGCAATTCTTATTCCGTTCTTTTCGACAATCAGCCATCCATGACCTGTGAAATAGGAACCATCTGGATTAAGAACATTTGCGGCAAGGACAGGAAAGTTTGCCTGTGAAAGTATCTTCTTAACTGTATCAGTACCCCAATTGAACTCATGGTTTCCGATTGTCATTGCATCGTATCCCATAGCATTCATCGCAGAAATGACAGGATGCTCTTCATCGGGGTGAAGATTGCATAAATCATCGGTCATTATCGTGCCTTGGATATCATCGCCTGCATCGACCAGAACAGTATTCGGATTCTCTTTTCTGACGCTTTCTATATATGAAAAAAGCCTTGCCATGCCATCATTGTCTGTTTCTTTATTATCTTCATAGGAGTATCCCCAGATATTCCCATGCATATCAGATGTACCAAGAATGGTTATGTGTCTAGATTCTTCCATCTCTGTTATTACACAACCTTTCAGCAAGTTTTCATAGGTGCTTGCAATACAGATAGACAACATAATGGAAATCTGCTAAAGTCACAAAGTAACAAAAATGGTGCGATACCCAAGTGGCCTAAGGGGGCGGTCTGCAAAACCGCTTTTCATCGGTTCGAATCCGATTCGCACCTCTAAGAGCTCCCTGAATCCTATCAGGGAGTTTTTTATTGATAAATCAAGCTAGAATCTGCTTTTAGATTGTTTTTGTGTGTCGTTTTCTTCTTATTTATGTTGCTTTGTACATTAAATAATGTACATTGATATATGGGATCGAATATGACAGAGAAGAGCCGTGATGGATTATTTGAATGGGATACCGAAAAGAACAAGGTGAATATTGTTAACATTCCCCGAAGCCATAGGAATCTTTTTGGATTCAGATAGGCAAGAATTCTTTGATGAACTGCATTCATTGGAAGAAGAACAAAGATACATAACCATAGGAAGACTACCAAGAAAGCTTCTTGTTGTACTTGTTGTATCTACTGACCGGAGAGGAATAACAAGAATCATATCAGCCAGATATGCTTCAAAAAAGGAGGAACAGCTTTATTATGGATGAAAAAAGATTAGATTTCTCAGATATTCCAGAGCTTACATCGGATTATCTCAAGACATCGAAGAAAGTAACGCCCAGAGAGTTCTATAAAGTGACTCCAATCAAGGAATCCTGTCACATAATGCTCGATAAAGATGTCCTTGATTTCTTTGGCAAGGGGAAGGAGAAAGGTTATCAGACAAGAATAAATGAGGCCTTGAGGGAATATATGTCAGAACATATTAAGGAGTATCATGCTTAGGCCGGAAGCCATAAATGTATTTTCTATTAATAATTTTTGCATTCTTGTTGAATTCGATTCAGGAGAGCGCAAGATAATGGATGTCAAACCATATATCAAAGGAGAATGGTACGGAAAACTAGCAGAACCATCATACTTCAAAATAGTGAGGACTAATGGCTATACAGTGGAATGGAAAGACGGGCAGGACCTCTGCCCAGATGAACTGTATTATTGCAGTATTCCAGCCAATTCATCAAACGAATAAGAGGGATAGATACCCTATCTTTGACTGCTTCAGAAATGGAAAAGCAGCATACCTGTGGAGGATGAGAGCAAATCAGCAATCCTCTTGCAGAAGAAAGATTATTCATTGTTTCCGCATTATCCATAAAGTATCATTCAAAATGTTATGGATATGCTGATTAATCTTATAAGGCTTGGGATACTTTATGCCTTCCATGCTATTTCTCTCTGTCTGCTCTCAGGGAAAAACTGACATGGTTATGGATTTTGATTTCAGTAGCCCTTGAGATTATATCCGCTCTGATTTTCATTCATGTGACTGCATTCGCCTATGCAGTAGCTTTAATATATCTGTTGGCCATATCTGCATATTCAACCGTCTTCTTTGCCCTTTCAGATGGTCCTCTTCCCAAGCGGATATTCATATTCATGACATATGCAATCTACTTCATTCTCTCTGCAGGTCTTGGTATGTATATCTCGGAGACATTCTTCTCTGATAATTGGATTGCAATGCAAATCAATAGAATACTGCTTTCTACGCTTGGAATTGTCTTCATCCGTTCTTCTACGCTCAATCGCGCGTTAGAACTAATAGGAGGAATACGAAAAGGATGGTGGTACCTTGCTGTATTCTCAACAATCTCGATACTTGTCTCATCCATTATTTGCATTGCCCTATTCGTAGATGAGAACAACAGATTATTCATACCATTTGCAGCCTTTTCAATCGTACTTTTCTCATCATATGTAATCATCTTCCGGATGATAGGATTCATGGCGAAGGAGAATGAAATCAATCTGATAAATATGCAGCATCGGATTCTTGAAGAAGAGCTAAGGGCCGAACGTGATTTCGTCGATGAAGCAAAACGTATCCGCCATGATATCAGACACGATAACCGCATCATACTTGAGTATCTGAAAAGTCATCAGGTGGATGAAGCTATCGCGTTTCTGAAAGAATACGACTCAGGTCTGGATAAAAGCGGATATTCCAGGTACTGCAGCAATGACATTATCGATTCGCTCCTTCGTATCACGGCAAGACGTTGCAGTAACACAGGTGTATCTTTCACTTTCTCGGGCGATGATATTCCCCCGGATATTGGATTATCGAAATCGGATACAGTATCGATATTCGGGAACCTGCTGGAGAATGCGGTTGATGCCGCATCAAAATGCGACAATGGCATGATAAGCGCCAGGATACTCAACAAGAACGGCAAGCTGATCATGGAGCTGAGAAACTCATCGTGCAAAAACCTTGAATGGAGGAACGGCATTCCTCTAACCACTAAAAAGGATGGAGGAATAGGGCTAAGAAGTACTTCATCAATCATCCAGAAGCATTCAGGGATGATTGAGCTTTCAGAAGCCGATAAAGCATTCTCTGCAAGGGTTATCCTCCCTATTCAATGAACCTCAATACATTGTGATGAAAAACAATTTTTACGATATTGATAATCTTCTGTATAATCTCTTAACAACTTATTAGCAGGATTGATTAATCCCTATCACATCGCTGTCTCATACCCGGTCATATCACTATGAACACAGAACCTGAGGGAATTGATGTTCAGTGTCACATAAGCTTCACCATACCTTGCATTCGTGGATTTAATCGCATCGGCAATCCTTTCAATTTCCTCTTTCGAGTACTCCTTTACCTTGAAATAGCTGAATGAGATATGGGGAACATAGGGCTGGCCTAATGGGCATATCCTCTCCATACGTTCAAAGAGGGAGGAAAGAATATCGTAATCATGCTGACTATACGGTATGAATTTCATGCTTACCACATCCGTCCAGGTAGTGCTTATCCCTGGGGATACCATTCTGATGATCTCTTCGCGGTATTCATTCCTTACTACCTCCATTGTCTCAATGATCTCCGGAGTGGAAACAGCCATCCGCCTATCGACCTCCTCAACAGAACCGGAGTTGTTCTGATTCCAGAAAGTGTGAAGCGTCAGATGGAAAGAGGATGCGGGGAGAGGAATGACAAGCTCCCCCGCTTTTTCCATGAAACTGTCGTATCGTTCGCGGCATTTTGCACAATCAGAATCATTCAGATCGAAGATTGAAGTATATCCATAAAAAGGCTGAAGAAAGCCATCCTTGGAAACTTTGCGGACAAGATTACCTGCAACCTGCCATTTTTCAGGAACCCTCTTTATGTCCTCCTCGAACTTCCCGAACAAACCATCGCGATATTCCGCAAACGAATTCATATCAAGCCTCCCCTACTGAAAGAATCTTCCTGAAATCCTGCATATCGAAATGTCTCTGATAAACAAGATCATCCGCTTTGAGCGTGATTGTGAAATCCGTAGAAGCTGAAATATCATTGAGATCCTTGTATAAAGAGACAATCTCTTCTCCAGAGAAAAGCCTAGTACGGAAGTATCCCAATGACACATGAGGAGTATACTGCGTTCCAACAGGCCATATGTCCTCGCTCTCTGCAAATATCGTCTGAAGTATGCTTGAATCCCTTGCCCCTTCCGGAACGAATTTTATGCTCAGCGCATCCGACCCACAGCTTGGACCAAGGGCTCTCAGATGGATTTCCGCACCTTCCCATCGCTCTTTTATGCTGTGGAACATCTCTCGGATTCTGTCCTCTATACCCTGCTCTGCCGCATCGATTTCCGAAGCAACCGATGAGACTGTATATTCATTGCAGAACTCATGGGCGGTAAGATGAAAAGTCTGAGGTGGAAGCGGCACGAAAAGATTTCCATGCCGGCCCATGATTCTGTCCTGGACGGCTATGCACTTCTCCCGCTCTGTATCGTTAAGCTTATAAACAGAAGTATATCCATAGAACGGAACAAAAGAAGAATCCTCAACCTTGTCGCAAAGCCTGCTGCTGATAACCCACTTCTGTGGGACATTTGCCAGACTTGTACTGTATGCATCTGTAAGCCGGTCAACGAATGCCCGGCAGCTTTCCGGCCTTATTGCCATTGATATCATTTTACGGAACCCTCCGAAAGCCCTGAGATAAAATATTTCTGAAGGAACAGGAAAACCGCACAGACTGGCACTATAGCAAGGAATGCAGCAGCTGCAGCTTCATTCAGTTCCACAGAGAAGTCCGAGAAGAACTTCGAAATATAAAGAGTTATTGTCTCCAGATCATTGTCCTGGAGGAAATAAAGCGCATATTTATAATCATTCCAGATCTTGACGCCTGTTAAAATCAGCACAGATGCCGTGACAGGCTGTAGCTGTGGCATAATCACAGAGAAGAAAATCCGGAAATCCTTGCAGCCATCAATTGCGGCAGCTTCATCGAGCTCCTCTGGAATATTCCTTATGAAATTCGAGAAGAGGAATACAGACATCGGCAGATTATAAGTCGTCAGTATCAGTATTATTCCCCAGTATGTATTGACTCCCCCAAGACGCAGCATATTAGTGTACAGAGGAACAATTACACTAAGGGATGGAATCACATAACGGCAAGTACAATATTCGTTATCAGGGAGCTCAGCTTACCTTTTATCCTGGCTACAGGATATGCGCAGATAGCTCCAAGAAACAGAACCAGAAACGATGCCACAAGCGTTATGAGCACAGTATTGCCGAATGCTCTCAGCAAATCACCACCCTTGAGAACCTCTACATAGTTACCAAGATAAAGATACGCTGGAGGAAGCCACCTCGATGAGAAATCCGACCCATTCTTCAGCGATACCATTATAAGGATATAGATTGGTATGAAATGAAATGCT
>CALXXO010000012.1 GCA_944392705.1 uncultured Spirochaetaceae bacterium | reverse complement strand
ATTCTCTCCCAGGAAACTTTCGGAGGATAACATGAGAATTATCAAAACAGCAGCACTTGTCGCTATTGTATTCGTTCTTGCTGTTTCTTGTCAGAACAACACTTTCCCATGGTGGGCATATCCACCAATTGGAAGCGAGAATAAGATTGTTGACCTTACGGTAACAGAAACAATCGCACTTGAAGTCGGAGAATCTGCACCTTCAACAGTAGAAGCAATCATAACTTATGATAGCGGCAGAACTGCAACTGTACAGGCTACTCTCAGTGCGGTAGATACAACTACAGCTGGAACAGTATCGGCAACAGCTTCATATAAGGGCCACTCCGTAGAAATTGTAGTCGTTGTATATAATACAGAAAATGCAGTAAGCAATTTAAAAGAATTTACAAGTGCAATTAGCACTGCTTCTGAAAACGCAGTTATAGTCATTGATGGAGCAGTAGAAATCTCTTCTGCAAGTTCTAAAATAACTCTTAATAAACCAGGCATGAGAATCATTGGTGATGGTGGCAAGATTGTCACATCTGTCAATGAAAATGTATTTGTTATAACGACAAATGATGTTGTAATAGATGGCCTTGTCTTTGAAACCACAGCGACAGCAGGTGAAACAAATCTTATCAATCTCGGTACTTCCAATGGTACGGTTATCAAGAACTGCAACTTTAGTGGAAACTTTGGAACAAACGATAACACATCCAGAGGTTTTGTAATCGAAGCGGGTGCGACAGACTTTACTATCGAAGGATGTACATTCACAAACCTCAGACAGCCAGCTTATATCAATGGAGTTAAGTCAGGTTCACTTATCAACAACACAATTACTGGAACAAAGGGCTGGGTAATCTGCCAGGATGCAGAGCTTACAGAGATATCTGGAAACAGATTCGAGAACAATATAGAAGATATTGCAATAATTCTGCAGAACGATGATGCAAAAACTGAATACTTCTATACTCAGGAAAAGTGCCTTGAGATTTCAAAGGCAAACAACAACTGCAGAATTGAGCAGCAGGTTTTGGATTTCAGAGTTCAGAATGGCCAGATAACAAACAGGTAAAAATAATCCAAACAGCTATGCCGGAGCTCTTCATGGGGCTCCTTTTTCTATCTAAAAATATATTTCATGTTATAATACAAATTGACGTTAGGTATTTGCTTAATGATATTCATATTCTGGATGGTAAATCCGAGAGCAGGAGGACAATGATGCTAAAAGCCAATACTGTTGCAGATTTCTTCATTAGTCTCGGGAATGCAGATAATGAAGATCCAATGACAAACCTTCGCATAAATAAACTGATGTATTTTGCACAAGGATGGAATCTGCAAAGATTCGGCAAGCCTTTATTCCAAGAAGATATTAAAGCTTGGAAATATGGTCCCGTTATAGAATCGATATATAAGAAGTATCAAAGCTACGGAAAAAATATAATCACCGATTGCTCAGAGGGATTCAATATTTCTCAAATTCCATCTGAAGAAATCCAATTGCTTCTTGATGTCTACAATAAATACAGGGGCTATTCTACTTCTAGGCTTGTAGAAAAGTCCCATGAGGAGAATACACCATGGGCAAAGACTTATGTCGAAGGAAAAAGCAAAACAATCGATACATCTTTGATTAAAGAATATTTCGACAACCATCTCCCTCTGAAAAAGACATCTGTTGTGCCACCAAATGTAAAGCTCATTGGAAGAATCAATCCTGAAACAGGGCGGACAATATTACCAGCAGATGAAGATGAGGGTGATGATGCCTATGACGGCCTCGTATAATTCTCCTGCACCTTGGGAAATATGGTGGGCATTTGTTGAATATGAAGATCAACAAGGTATTGGCAAAAAAAGACCGGTTCTTGTTATACCAGGAAATGATTCACCTTTGATTATGGTTCTCAAGATGACATCTCATTCACCAAGAGAAAATTTCAAAGGAGAATACCAGCTAATAGACTATAAAAGCGCGGGGCTAAAGAAACCAACGGTCGTAAGATGCTCCAAAATCATGTCGATGGATGAAAAATCATTCAACGACAAAATAGGCATCTTACAACCTCGTGATATCATGAATATCACAAATATACTTAGAGATATGTATTGATTCTCTGTAGTTAATTGCTACAGAACCCCAGCGGCAATCTGAACTTCGCATCCCCCTCTTCTGAGAAGACTCCTATTAATGTGCCCGTGAATGTCATGTACATTGTGCCTTCGGTTGCAAATGATGCCATTGCAGCTTTTCCCACTTCCTTTCCATCTGCATAGAACCTGTACCATTCCCTATCGGCTTTGATGCTTAGCCTGACTGTGTCTTTGTTTATTTCAGCAACTTCCTCTTCCGTCTCCAGATCATGGATGCGGCGGCGGAATACAAGGGTGTGGTGCCTTGCAAAGAGATCTGCATGGTAGTCGCTGTTGTAGAAGACAGTGATACCACCCGCATTACCCGTGCAGAGTTCTGCCGAGAACTCACACCCGAAATCCTCCTGTCTGAAAAGGAGTGCGGCAGGTTCTCCGAATGGTTCGGAAAGCTTCGATGAACCATGAATTGTAAGAATGTCTCCATCGACCGAGTAGAATTCACCGTGCCTTGCCCTAACGCGAAGAAGAGGAAGATTGTCTATGCAGTCACCAGGTTTTATCATCTTCTTCTCAGTTTTTTCCGTTTCTATCTCTGATATCTCATCGAGTTCGACAAAGCCATTTTTGCCGATACAAGGCCAGCCATCCTTCCACTCGACTTCTGCCATCATCGTCTCCCTTCCGAGATTGTGAAGGTGGGCGCGTCCTGGCATCCTTATTGCAAGGAAGACTGCAATCCATCTGCCGTCCGCAAGCTTCAGAAGATCTGCATGACCTGTTGCCTGTATCACGTGACCTTTTCTGTCTGCATGGGAGAGAATCGGAGCGGAAAGCAGTTCATATGGTCCATGGATATCCCTAGATCTTCCTACAGACGCATGATGACCATACTCAGTTCCGCCTTCTGCGAAGACAAGGTAGTAGTAACCATCCTTTGCATAGATATGCGGTGCTTCTGTAGCGTTTCCTGTTATGCCGGAGGAAATCTTTGTAAGTGGTTCCAGAAGCTTTCCTTCATCGGGGTCTATGAATGCTCCATAGATTCCGCCTGGTCCATTCTGAGTGTAGAAGCAGGAACCATCGTCAAGGAAGACGATACTGGGGTCTATTCCTGTTTCATAGATATACAGTGCTTCGCACCATGGTCCTTTCAGAGAAGCTGAGTGAACGATGAAATTTCCATTGCCACCCTTATTGGTTGTCACCATATAGTATCGGCCATTGTTGTATCTTATCGTTGGCGCATATATACCGCTGCTGTTCTTAACGCCATGGAGCGCAAAGCCATTATCCTCAGTCATAACAGAACATTCATACGTCCATTTTGACAAATCGGACGATGTATAGAGTGCAACTCCGGGATAATACTCAAATGTCGATACAGCTATTATATACTTCTTTCCGTCGAATGTAATTGATGGATCAGGGTTGAACCCTGGGATAATTGGATTATGAATCATAAAATGATTATACATCCTACAATTTATTTTTCAACTTGCAATATAATATACCATAATTGCAATGATATTTTTGCTATATATTAGGGTTTACACTCATGGTTTTTATCCTATATGCTCTTGCCGTAATAAAGTTAGAAAGGAAAAAAGACATGAAAGCTACAGGATTCTTCGCAGAATTCAGAAAGTTCATTGCCAGAGGAAATGTCCTCGACATGGCAGTAGGTATCGCAGCAGGCGCTGCATTCACAGCAATCGTAAACTCATTCGTGAATGACATCATCAATCCGGTAATCGGAATTCTCATCGGCGGTGTTGATTTCTCAAACCTTCAGATAGTGCTCAAGCACGCTACGGAGACTGAAGCTGAGGTTGCTATCCGCTACGGCGCATTCATCAACTCAATCATCTCGTTCATCATCATCTCATTCGCACTCTTCCTGATGGTCAAGACATTCAACAAGTTCGCAGAGAAAAAGAAGAATGCCGAAGCTGCAGAAAAGGCAAAGGCTGCACCACCGGCACCTCCTGCAGATATTCAGCTCCTGACAGAAATCAGGGATCTCTTGAAGAAATGAAAAATCCGGCGCTTGCCGGATTTTATTTTACCTTTCCTCTCTTAATCTTTCTCGTTGTCGTCTCTTCCATAGGAGCATCGAGGATTGTTATCTTCTCGATCTTCTGGAAGCTTTCAAGGTTCTTGTTCACAGAGGAGACGATACCTTCTATTCTCTTCCTTACATCTTCCTTCGATAGGTTTTTTGCCTGATCGGGGTCTGGATAAATGACAGCTTCTACATTCTCTCCTGGAACACTAGGATTCTTCTGATAACCCCTAACCATAATCTGGCTGATGAAGCTTTCAAGCTGGAACATATCCTCTATCTCTTCCGGGAAGACATTCTTTCCACCTTCAGTAACGATGATGTTCTTCGCCCTGCCCTTCAGGAATACATAGCTGTCCTTGTCCATATAGCCAAGGTCCCCTGTGCGCATATAGCCATTCTCATCAAAAAGAGCCTTTGTATTGGCTTCATCTTTGTAGTAGCCCTTGCATACATTGGGTCCTTTGATTCTTATCTCTCCGATTCCATCCTTGTCCTTGTCTGCGATGATCAGGTCGATGAACGCAAGAGGATGCCCGATTGATGCCGTCTTGAAACGTTCCGGCGGATTGAGAGTTACTATAGGGGCGGCTTCCGTAAGCCCGTAGCCCTGGATGAATTCAAGGCCAAGGCCATGGTACTGCCATACAACACGGGGAGAAAGCGGACCTGCGCCAGAGATAAGAAGGCGTATCTTATCCAAGCCAGCTTTTGATGTGACCACTTTCTTGAAAAACCCTGATAGCGGCGACGTTCCGGTAAGCTTATGAAGGATGCTGTTTATTTCCATCATCCCCCTAATAAAGCCATAGGCAAACTTACCCTTCTCCTTAACCTTCGCCATTATGCCAGCAAGGAGCTTGTTGTAGAGCATCGGGATACCCATGAATACTGTCACCCCGCCCCTTTTAAGGTCATCAAGCATCCTCGAGACGGCAAAGCCATGGCCGAAGAGACACTCTGCCCCGATTCTGACGGCTTCAAGGAGAACTGCTGTACAGCAGTAGCTGTGATGGAGCGGAAGGAGCGCATAAGTCACATCCTTCTCGCTCAGGATCCTGACCTCATTGACTGTCATGTAAACGTCTGACGTGATGTTCTTATGGGTAAGGACGACACCTTTCTCATTTCCTGTGGTTCCTGAGGTGAAGAGGATTGCAGCAGTATCATCCTCGGTGACGGTCGGCAAAGGTGGAAAGTCATCCTCCGCTTTCGACAGCCTGAACACATCGCTTTTGCTATCGAGGGATGCAACTCCAAGGAGAGAGGAAAACCACTCTTCATCTTCCGCTTTGAGAAGCGAAAGAATCTGGGAGTCGGCAACTATGAATTTCACCTCTGCGAACTTGGCAAGCCTTACACATTTGTCTGGCCGCATCTGGCTGTCCATAGGGACGGATACAGCATCTGCGAAGGGGATGGCAAAGTATGCAAGGGCCCAGTCGGGACTGTTGTGTCCCATGAGCATCACCTTGTCGCCCTTGCCTATTCCCATGCGTCTGAGGTATCCAGCTTCATGCTTCGCAGTTTCCAGAACCTCGTGGAATGTATATGCTATCTTCTCCTTTCCCTGAAATACGGAGAATGATATTCTGTCACTGAATTTATCCTCTGAGATGACTAAAAGCTCGGGAAGCGTTGGCCACTGTCCTCTGACAACGCTACCTCTGTATTTATCAAGCTCATCCCAAGGGTGCTTGCCAACTTCTCTTTGCATATACTACGATTCTTTTCACAAGATATTACTATAGTCAATATTGCCTGTTGTTGATTCTCCAATTAAATTTAACGTACTAAGGGGTAAATTGAATGGATAACACTGAAATAAACAATGAAAACGACTCTCTTCCTACGAGAGCGATAATTCTACCTCTTCTCGAAAGACCTCTTTTCCCTGAGACTTTCACTACACTTTTGATAGGAAGGCCACAGGATGTTCAGATAATATCAAAGGTCATCGAAGGAGATGGCTACTTTGTCGCGCTTTTGCAGGATCAGACAAATGGATATAAGGATATAGGAACGCTTGCGAAGGTTTCCAGGTACATCAAGCTGCCGAACAGCTGCATCCATGTCTTCGTCTCCACTCTCCAGAGAGTTAAAATCGAGAGGATCGACATAGATGGGCAGATTGCATATGCAGATTTCGTCCCGGATCCGGACGTGATAGAGGACAGAAAGGAAACGGCTTCGTATGTGAGAGTTCTGAGAGATACAGTCACAGGACTCAGCCAGACAACGAATCTCTTCTCGTTCGCAACAGATGTCAATGTCTCCAACATAGACGATCCTTCCCTTCTTTCGTTCTACGCGGCTAGCGCGATAAGCGCTCCTGGAATATTCCTTCAGGAAGTGCTGGAGACGAGGAGCGCAAAGGAAAGGATTGAAAAGCTGCTGACATACATAGCTGCGGAGAAGGATATCATAGACAAAGAGAATGCAATCAAGCAGGAAATCTATGATAAGATCCGGAACCGCAACCGCGAACAGCTGATAAGGGAACAGATCAAGGCTCTCAATAACGAGCTGTCGGAGATTACCGGTCGTCAGGTCAAGGATGGAGGGAAGAGCGCCGATGATGATCTCTGGACGAGGGCGAAGAACAAGAAGCTTCCCGAGCAGTACAGGGCTCAGATTGACAAGGAGCTCGATAAGCTATCAGGGCTCGAGACAATGAATCCTGAGTATGCAATGACAAAGCTCTACATTGAGACGATTCTTTCTCTGCCTTTCTCTTTCGAGGATAAGGCACCGACCTATTCGATCCAGGAAGTGAAGAAGGTTCTGGAGAAGGACCACTATGGAATGAAAGAGGTCAAGGAAAGAATCGAGGAGTTCCTTGCATCCCGACTGAAGGCTGGAAATGGCAAAGGTGCCATCATCTGCCTTGCAGGTCCTCCGGGAGTCGGAAAGACGTCAATCGGATACTCAATAGCCAGGGCGCTGAGGAAGAAGATCTTCCGCTTCAGCGTAGGCGGCATGAGGGATGAGGCAGAGATAAAAGGACACAGAAGGACTTATGTAGGCGCCATGCCTGGAAAAATCATCCAGGCCATGAAAACAGTTGGCGTGCCCGATCCTGTCATTCTCATCGACGAGATAGACAAGATGGGAGAATCGTACCAGGGAGACCCGGCTTCCGCGCTTCTGGAAGTGCTTGATCCAGAGCAGAATACAAGCTTCCAGGACTTCTATGTCGATCTTCCGTATGATCTGTCGAATGTGCTCTTCATCGTGACTGCAAATGACCCGTCAAGGATTCCAGAGCCGCTTCTGGACAGAATGGAGATAATCGAGCTCTCGGGATACACCCCGAATGAGAAGATACATATCGGCCACGATTACCTTGTGCCAAGGCTCCTGAAGAAGAATGGACTCTCAAAGAAAGAGATACGTTTCGATTCGAGGGCGCTCTCCCTTATTGCGGAGGAGTACGCAAGGGAAGCAGGTGTCCGTAACTTCGAGAAGCTGATCGATAAGATCATGAGGAAAGTTGCACTGGAGATCCTGGAGAAAGGCAACGACATGAAGCTTCCTGTAAGCGTCAGGGGCAAGAATGTCGAGAAGTACCTTGGAAAGCCTGTATTCCCAGCTGACGACATTGTAAAGGCCGACAAACCGGGAACTGCCATAGGCCTTGCCTGGACAAGCATGGGAGGAGATGTGCTCCTTATCGAAGCGGAGTCGCTTCCGATGAAGGGAGAGCTGAAGGTAACAGGTCAGCTTGGATCTGTCATGCAGGAGTCTGTCTCTATTGCATGGTCCTCGCTTAAGAAGGAAGCCTATCTCAGAGGTCTCGATCTCTCATTCTTCGATGATGACACCGTGCACATCCATATACCGGAGGGAGCAACACCAAAGGATGGCCCATCTGCAGGTATAACGCTCTTCACGGCACTTTGGTCGATGTACAGGGATGAGACTATAAAGCCTGCACTGGCGATGACAGGAGAGCTTACCCTTACCGGGAAGGTAATGCCGATTGGTGGACTCAAGGAGAAGATCCTTGCAGCCCGTAGGAACGGGATCAAGGAGATTATAATCCCCGAGCGAAACAAAACCGATCTGGAGAAGCTTGACGATGAGGTTAAAGGTTCTGTAATCTTCCATCCTGTCTCCGATATCTCAGAGGTAATCTCCATAGCCTTCCCCAATGAAACTTCGAAGCGCCTTGAAAAACCACTTCTGAAGGCTCTGATGGCGGAAAGGCACAAGAAGGCTGAGGAGGAGAAAGAAAAAGAAGCTATGAAGCAGGTAGCTGCTTTCGAAAAGGCAATGAGATGGCAATAGAACTTCTATCCCCCGCAGGGAACTATGACAAGCTTAGGGCGGCATTCAGCTATGGAGCGGATGCCGCTTATATGGGAATGACTGAATTCTCGCTGCGCCGCAACGCAGGGAACTTCTCAGAAGAGGAAATCGAAAAAGTCAGGGCACTCAAGGAAAAGACCGGAAAGCGCCTGTACTGCACAATGAATATCCTCTTCCATCAAAGGGATATCGAGAAGATACAGACAATGGCGGACGAAATCAGAAATTGGCCATTCGATGCATTCATCATCTCCGATATAGGTCTGGTACCTTTCCTGAAGAACAACTTCCCGGAAAGGGAACTTCACCTTTCGACACAGGCATCCTCGATGAACTCCGAGAGCGTGAAGATGTACCGCGATATGGGATTCAAACGTGTCATACTCGGCAGGGAAGCCAGTCTTGATGATATCAAGAGGATAAAGGATGCAGTTCCGGAGATGGAGCTTGAAGCTTTCGTCCACGGTGCTATGTGCATGGCTTATTCAGGCCGTTGCCTGCTCTCTGCCCACCTTGCCGGAAGAAGCGGAAATCAGGGGGACTGTTCCCACACCTGCCGCTGGAACTACAAGCTTCACTACGCAATCGAAGAAGAGGAAAGGCCGGGGCTTTATTTCCCCATCAGCGAGGAAGATGGATATACAACCATTCTCTCATCGAAAGATCTCTGCATGATCGATCATGTCAAGGAACTTGAAGATGCAGGTCTTTCATCACTGAAAATCGAAGGAAGGATGAAATCTATCTACTATGTCGCTGTTGTCACAAGAGCATACAGGAAAGCAATCGATGATGCTCCGGACAAAGACAGATACAAAAGAGATCTCTTCGATGTTTCGCACAGGGAATACACAACTGGATTCTTCTTCTCCTCAGGCCCTGTAGATACAGCTTCAGATGTATCCCGCCCTACAAGCTATGGCTACGAAAGAAACTACCTGTTCCTGGGGATAATCGGAAATGAAGTTGCGGAGAACACCTACTCTGTCGATATCCGCAATCAGATAAGACCGGAAGGTCTCGAGTTCATCGGACCGGATGTTCCTCTCCTTACTGCTGATGATATAGAGCTTCTTGATGAGGAGATGAACAGGACAGATAAGCTTGATCACGGACACACTGGGTATATAAGGACAAAAGCACCGCTCAAGGAAGGCTACATAATAAGGTGCCTTTCTGAAGAGAGCGCAAGGATTATCAAGTGACTGTGCTGGACGGCAGATTCTTTCAAATTTGAGAAAAAGCCGGTATGAAGTTTCCAATACCTGAATTTCTCTTATAACAAGAAAAGGGGACAAAGCTATTTGGCTAAATCCCCTTTTCACAAACTATAAACCATGGAGCTCAATGCGCTTAAGCGCTTACCACACTTCGTAATGTCTTAGACCTTCTGCTCAGCTCCGTCCATATAGCTCTTCAGCTTCAGGAACCGGCCGCTCACAGCGCTTTATCTCATCGGAGAACATATCGAGCATCTTGTCTACGCATTTGTCGAGGGCGTAATCCTTGGCTTCCTCTGCATAGAGATACTCCATCTTCTTCCTCTCCTCCTCGTGCTCAAACCACCAATCGATCTTTGCTGCAAGATCAGAGCTGTCACCAGCTTTGAAAAGAGACCTTTCATCGAGGGCGAACTGAGGAGTTGCCGAACGTGGGCTGTTTGCAATAACAGGCACAAGGCCGGATGCAAAAGCTTCCATACAGCTTATTGCTTCAATGTCAGCATCGGATGCGTGAACATACAGATCCGATTCTCCGAAGAGCTGTATCAGCTCATCACAGGTATGGAACTTCATTATGACGGGATTGGGAAGCGTGGAACCAAGCTTAGCATACTCATCATGGACTGGTCCCTGTCCTGCAAGATAGAGCTGGATTTCGGCAGAGTGCTTGGATTTCCTAACCGCTTCAATAAGCACATCCTGCCTTTTCTCATGGGAGAAACGACCGCTCATAACCACAACGAACTTTCCCTTGAATTCAGGTCTTTTCTCGCTCTTATGATACTTGAACACCGGCGATATGCCATTTGAAATAACCCTGAGCTCAGATTTATATCCATGTTTCCTCAGCTGAGACGCAATCATATTGCTCGGGCAATGGATATAATGCAGATACTTGAAGATATATGTACGGCCAAGCCAGTATGTGAAATTGATGATTGGCATGAAATTGCCAAGACCTACAGAGAACCATATATTCTCGGGCTGGACATGGAAGGCACCGGTGCATGGCACATTCATTTCCAGACAAAGCTTCACGGCCTGTTTGCTCAGGGGAAAAGGCATCATTATATGCACTATATCGGCCCACTCGACGGCTTCTTTCATCTTCTCCCTGTTGGGCCGTCCGAATACAAAGCCCTGGGCTGTTATGAGTTTATCGAAGATGGGGAGATGGAATTCTCCGAATCCCCATTTCTCATCTGTATCTGTACCGGAAGCAGCTACCTTGACGATATGCCCCCTGGCCCTTAGATTCTCGGCAAGTCGCCGCGCTGATATAGTATTGCCATTATTGGCACCATCGTACTGTTCTAGAACAAGAAGAATTTTCATAAATCCCTGTTACCTTCCTTTTCCTGGAAGTTCTGTTTAATAATATTCCTCAACGAGCTCATTCACTGTCGCATCCGCGGTGTATATGCCATATGCAAGCATTGCATACTCCGCAGCCTTTTCCTTGTCCTTAGCCTTATCATAGCCGACAGCAAGTCCACTGTAGATAGAGAATCTATCCCAGATGGCGGCTCCGTCCTCATTCATAATTTTCTCAGCTTCCTGGAAAAGAGCAAGTCCCTTTTTCTTGTTGCCACCAAC
The DNA here is from genome assembly GCA_944392705.1 of uncultured Spirochaetaceae bacterium. Lineage (GTDB taxonomy): Bacteria > Spirochaetota > Spirochaetia > Sphaerochaetales > Sphaerochaetaceae > Ornithospirochaeta. The sequence goes on along the minus strand of CALXXO010000012.1, from coordinate 18,884 downwards.
GATTCCTGGAGAGTGCAGATAGCGGTCAGCTTCGAGAAGGAGAACGTGGAAATCCTCCGGATGGGCCTTGTAAAGCTTATCGACCATACCGGGGAATTTCATACCCTTCGAAAGTGAGCCGTCAATCAGATACCAGAACGACATGGAAAGCGCTTCGAGAACACCAGTGGCAGACTCAGGAGCACCAGCTTCCCTGGCTTCTGCAATATGTCCATCAGCCATTTCCATGAAGTCGATTGCAAGCTCTTCATTCCCTGAACCATTCGCATAACGGCCGCAGATAAGGGCAGCCCTTGCAAGAGCCGCGGCTTTCATCCAAGGCTCATAATCAGCAACAGCCATTCTCTCCTCGAGGGAGAAGTAAAGATCGGAAACGCCATCAAGCGCGCCACCGTCGAAGACGTACTTCAGAAGCGAGCCATATACTTCATCGTCCATCATTGCCCTGTAATAGTTCACACGGCCATCTTCAGAGGATGCAAAAGTGTTCGAAACCGGGAAAAGCAACATTGAAAAAAATATGATGATCAGGAGGAATCCTGTATGAAGTCTGTGTTTTGTCATGGTCTGATTATCACATTTAACAGAGAGACCGTCTACCCATCTCATTTGACTCTATGAAGCCGTATATATTACCTTTTCCATATGAATGGAAGAAAAGGATTTTTACTTGCGGCCTTGCTTCTGATTTCATCATTGCTATTTGCAAGCGGCGCTGATTCCAATCAGCAGAAAATATACAGCATCGACAGCCCCGTATACGAAGCAATGACAAGGCTTTATATATCCACAGGCTATGCTCTGCCATCTACATCGGGACCATGGTCCGGTGCAGAACTCAGCCTGATGCTTGAGCGCATACCTGTAACGGAGCTCGACGAGAATGAGCTGAAAATCTACAGGTATATCTCCTCCGCCCTTACCGAGACGCCAAGATTCAATCCTTCATCGATGTTCGGCTTTGGACTGGGAGCTGAAATCAACCTGGAGCTTTACGGCCATACAAATCCCACCGATTATTCATCGCCCGATGAATATGCGCTGAAAAGCGGCAGTTTCTTCGGTGACTACAACACACCTACCCCGCTTTTGTCCGTGCCGTTTGAGACATGGATAGGCCCGAGTGTCTATGGTTATATGTCCCTCGATTTAGGAACTGTGAGGAATGCACACAGCATCACGGAGCCGATTACCGACGACAACGGCAACATCATCGGTTATGACTACAGAGGAAAACCATTCTTCCATAACCTGATCTTCGTCGCACCACTGGCTTTCTCCGACTTCAACATGAATTTCCCGTACAGGGCATTCGGTTCTTTCGGTGGTGACTGGTGGAATGTCTCCATAGGACGGGACAGAATGAGCTGGGGTCCTGGTGTTACCGGGAATTTCGTTATCGGAAGCCAGGTTCCATATCATAATAACGCAAGGGTTTCATTTTTCACCGATTCGTTCAAATACATATTCTCCATGAGTACTTTCATCCACCCGATGAACTATATGAAGAAACTCGATGGCGATGATATGTGGTACTACTACCCAGAATACTCACAGTTCGCACCACGCGAAGGACTTGAAATGCTCATAGCCCACCGCCTTGAATGGAGAATATTCAACAAGGTGAATATGGTGCTGACAGAAGCCATAATGTATCAGAACGAGAATGGCAACCTTGATCTTCTGGTCCTCAGTCCCACTGCAATATTCCATAATTTCTACATAAGGGGAAATGCCAATTCAATCCTCTCTCTAGAAGCGGATTTCGCTATCGCAGAGCACTGGAATCTGTATGGGCAGCTAGCGCTGGACGAGCTTTTAATGGCGGGAGAGTATACAGCAGAAGGAACATCACCCTCCGCCCTCGGCTATATGATAGGAACCAAATATTCCTATCCTACAGAGACAGGTGTGCTCTATGGCTCCATTGAAGCTGCATATACCGATCCTTATCTCTATCTCAGGGATGAAGGCTCCGACTACACGAGCGACAAATACGGAACAGATTTCATAGTAGCCTTCCCGGAATTCGTCTCCGATGACAAGGCGGCAAAGAAGCTGAGCAGCTACTATATGCAGCCTGTAGGATACAGGTTCGGAGGTGATGCGATTGTCGCGAATATAGAAGCGGGATTCGAATCATTCGATTCATGGTATGCTGAAGGCAATGTAATGTATATGGTACATGGAACATTCGATGCCCTGACAAGGTGGACAAAAGTCACACCCGACAGTGCTGATAACCCATCAACACCATCCCACACTCCCCCATCAACAGGCAGCTATGAAAAGACAGAGAATAAAAAGAACTCGCCTTCGCATCTATTGATGCTGACAGTTGAAGGTGGTCTTGAACCTATTGATAACCTCACCCTTTATGGAAGAGGAGATGCCGTCTTCATCTGGAATAAGGGGAATATAAAAGGTGAGTTCTCCCCGGATTTCCAGTTCACAGTAGGAGTTCGATATAAAATCTGACGAAATTCGGTGTTTTTGAGCATGGTTTTATGTTTTCTGTTGAAATTCATGCTCTTTGTGTTATGATTCTTACATTAACCATAAGGGAGGTGGTTCTAGTGTCAATACACGAGGAGCTGATGGCTCAGTTCGAGACATACGTTGCAGAAAGCTCAAGGTTTGAAAAGAAAGGAATTAAAGCTTCGGCGGCAAGAGCCAGGAAAGCTCTCGCAGAAATCTCAAAGCTCTGCAAGGAAAGAAGAAAAGAAATCCAGGAATCAAAGACCGCGGAAGATAACTGAAACCAGGGCTGTGGATAGTGAATCTGAAAACAGCCCTTATATCTCCAAATTAATTAAGTATGCAATGACATTGCATATGTTTTAATCTCAATTTCTGTCGCAGATTTTCATGTGAATATCTAAGGAAAATCTCCTTTCTTCCGAGTAAAATGGAGCATATCTGTTACTATTCTGCGCTATCGCTTCACGCCCATCATTTCCATCTCAAAAACCACTCTGCTGAGATAATCGAAAATAATGAAAATTACTACTAGCCAAGAGACTCCCCCACTGTTATTATTGCGCTTGGCCCTGAGATAACTCAGGAGACTTGATACAAAGGGCTGGCCTAGCCAGACAGATATTTATGGAATAAAAGGACTGGAAAGAGAGTGAACGAGAAAAACCTGACAAACGAGTGGTTCATCGGTCGCCAGAATGACTTTGAGTCATCTGCCAGAAGCTATCCAAGGAAGTTCCCATTTGCGCTTAGCAAAGCAAAAGGTTCCTGGATTGAGGATGTGGAAGGAAACAAATATCTTGATTTCCTCTGTGGAGCAGGAACGCTGGCATTAGGCCACAACGATGAAGAGGTCAATAAAGCAATGATCGATCTTCTGCAGTCGGGAGCTCCTCTCCATACCCTAGATCTCACAACTCCTGTAAAGGACAAGTATGTAGAGACTATCTTCTCTATCCTGCCGAAGGAAATGCAGGGAAATGTGAAGATCCAGTTCTGTTCACCATCCGGAACAGATGCAGTCGATGCGGCAATAAAGCTCTGCAAGACTGCAACAGGCCGCGGAACTGTTATTGCATTCAGCGGTGGCTACCATGGAATGGGCCACGGCGCCATGGCTCTTACAGGAAATCTGAATGCGAAGACAAAGGTGCAGAACCTTATGCCAGGTGTACAGTTCATGCCCTATCCAAATTCGTATAGATGCCCATTCGGTCTGGGAGGAGAAGCAGGCACTAAAGCAGCCTGCGCCTACTTCGAAAGGGCTCTCAAAGATCCGGAAAGCGGAATAACAAGACCTGCAGCGGTTATAATCGAGCCGATTCAGGGCGAAGGCGGAGTTGTTCCAGCTCCAGCTGAATTCCTTCAGACAGTACGTCGTGTAACAAAAGAGCTCGGAATCCCGATGATCGTGGATGAAATCCAGTGCGGAATCGGAAGAAGCGGAAATGTATTCGCATTCGAAGAGAGCGGAATCATCCCCGATGTAATTCTGATGAGCAAGGCAATAGGCGGAAGCCAGCCGATGAGCGTTGTTGTCTACAACAAAGAACTCGACAAATGGACAGCAGGCGCACACGCAGGAACATTCCGTGGCAACCAGCTTGCTATGGCTGCTGGAACTGTAGTTCTCAGGAGAATCTCAGATCCTGCCTTCCTCAGCGAGGTAAGGCGCAAGGGAGAGAGAATCAGAAGCGCGCTCGAAAAACTCCAGAAGGAAGTCTCTATCATCGGAGATGTAAGAGGACGCGGCCTGATGCAAGGAATAGAATTCATAGATCCTAATGGCGAAAAGGATATCATGGGACACCCAGAGCCATCTGGAACCATTGCAGCAGACGTCCAGAAAAGGTGCTTTGAGAATCACCTTGTCATGGAAAAGGGCGGAAGAAACGGAAGCGTGATGCGCTGTCTCTGCGCCCTCACCGTCACAGACGATGAGATTGATACGATGCTCAGTATCTTCTCGAAGGTTGTTAAGGAAATTGACAGCGAAATCAGATAATTTCACAGTACTTTCATCGTCAGCAGAGGATAAGGCGGCTTTCAGGGCCGTCATCCTCTCTACCCTCGATGCGATTCTGGATTCAATCAAGGACGATAGCGCATTCTCGGGAATCGACCCATATAAACTAAGGGAACGAATCGGAGCCCTGGAATTTCTTCCAGAGACTGGCGATGGCTGGGACAGCACTCTCGAATCAGTAAAAAGAGAGATACTTCCCCATATGCTCCGCACATGGTCCACCTCCTATATGCCGCACCTGCACTCCCCCGCCCTCGTCGAGTCGATTGCAGCCGAGCTTATAATCTCTACCTTCAATTCCTCAATGGATAGCTGGGACCAGGGTCCTGCAGCAACGGAGATTGAAACAAAGTGCATAAAGGAACTCTGCGCTCTGTTTGGATATGGCAAGGAATCGGATGGGGTTTTCACTTCCGGCGGCAGCCAGTCTAATATCTCTGCATCCGTTGCCCTCCGCGATGCATATCTTTCGAAAAGATTCGGATGGGATGCAAAGAAGAAGGGACTTCCGGAGGATGCGAGGAAGCTAAGGCTGTACACATCGGAAATATCTCACTTCTCATTCGAGAAAGGTGCCCACATGATGGGGCTTGGGTACGATGCGGTTGTAAAGCTTCCAGTCGATGACAAGGAAAGAATAGACACTGCAAAAGCCCTTGAGATAATCCAGCGCGATTACGATGAAGGCCTTTATCCTTTCCTCGTGACAGCAACCATCGGAACAACTGACTTCGGAAGCATCGACAATGTCTTTGAGCTGAGGAAGATTGCAGATAGATTCGGAATGTATCTTCATGCAGATGCAGCCTATGGATCTGGGGCTATCCTATCCTCTTACAAAGACAGAATCGGGGACCTTTCGCTTGCAGATTCCATCACCGTTGATTTCCATAAGATGTTTCTGCTCCCGATAAGCGCATCTGCCCTCCTCGTCAAAGATTCATCGACGCTCGATGCCTTCCAGCTTCATGCTGATTACCTCAACAGGGAGGAGGATGAAGAGGATGGGTACATCAACCTTGTAGGCAAATCGATGCAGACTACAAGAAGAGCGGATGCTCTTAAGGTCTACATCTCCTTCAGGATGAGGGGAAAGGATGGATATAGGAAAATCATTGATACAGCTATAGAGAACGCAGCATATTTCTATGGGAAAATTTCCGAAAACCCTGCATTCATCGCGCCTATCGCTCCAGAGCTCAGTTCGGTCGTCTTTGCAGTCAAAGGCGGAGATGAAAAGAACAAAAAGATAAGAAGAAAGTTGCTTTCTGAAGGCATTGTGATTGGTCAGACCGTCTTCAATGGTCGAACGATGCTTAAATTCACACTCCTCAACCCCGCTCTTACACACGCTCATATAGATGAACTGATAGAGAAAATCCAAAACAGCTGAGATATGCGGTCCTCAATCGGGGGCCGCATTATCATATGGAATCCTGAAATAATCCAGCACAGCTTTCATATTATCCTGAGCTGTAAGACAAGCATCCCTAAGAAATCCTTTTTCAACATTCCATTTGCTTAACCCTCTATAATAAAAAAACTTAAGGTTATCATCGATGATAAACGGAACAATGACACTTTCATAGGATGATGTCATATCGTTCAATGGCCGCCTTCAGCTCGATGAGTTCGTGTTCAGCGTAAACGGTGCTATTGGTGCAGAAACAAAATTATTAGTCAACGGGAAGGCCTACGATGTCTCAGGATCCCAAGGAATGCAGGTCATATCCATCCATAGGCAAACCCTAGCTTTATCTAGGAGATTTTGTTTGGGCTAATTATCGATTAAGCTGTGAGCTTTGTTAACATTACAATTTCGCCATCAGGGACAAATCCGCACTCACCTCAATGGAGTCTGGATTTTCCTAATCCGTGCGGTTGTCATCACTCCCACAAGGGTAAGCACAAATGCACCATCATCAAACATTGAAATGCACGTACCACCAACGCTATCCGACGCGTCCACAGCCAGTTTTGGCACGTCTCAGAAGCCGTATCGGAACGATACCCCGCCTCCCGCAAGTGCAACGATTCCAGAATCATAACCAAATGCTGGAATGAAGTCGAACATGATATCAAGACCGATATTCCAGTTCCTGCTTACAATAAACGAAACGGCAAGCGGTACCCTCAACGTGAAACTATCGGACGCATACCTCGTCGCACCAGGGATATGTATATAGCCCGCACCTATACCATACTCAACACGCATCGAGAAGTTCCTGTTCACGAAGAAAAAGTTTGACATATACAATGCCACGGACATATCGAACAAATAAACATCCGATGCGACGTTCTTCTGAAGCACGGACACATCCGCCCTTGCCCCCAAACTGAAGGACCCAACCTTATACGGAAGGTACGCAACTTCAAGACCGAAACGCGCATTCGCTTCGTCAGGCTCATTACCAAGTGGTGTGAGTGATGGCCCCAGCGATATACCAACAAGCCACGAGGATGGATCCGTAACCTTATCGATAAAAAGACTCTCGCCGTATGCATTCTGGTAGATGGTATCGATATCACTTATGTCAACCTTCCCCATTTTGTACAAATGCCAAGGGCTATGTACTAGACTACTCCTGTAGTCGTGCTGAAATATCTCAAACTCGATTACGCCCCTGTTTTCGTAAAGGCAGTTACGGAAGTCAATATACTCTACCTCTCCATCTATGCGTATAGCATAAGAATCGGGAGTGTACCCCTCGAAGGAATACCGTTCTCCATCCGCTGTCAGAACGCTGATTGTGTACCTCGTTTTCCATCCGGGGGCACTCATCCTGCGGTTATCAGGCCACCAGAAGCGGAATTCAGCGTAATCGTCGGTAAGATAAAACACCCAGCGGAATGGCAACACGACTCCAACCGGATTCACTTCAACACAGTCACGCATCGAAGCGGTCCTGATAAACACATCACCCGTATCATCGAAACGGCTGAGGGTGAGGTCGGATGCGATGAGGGCGGACGATAACACGGCAAACAGGATAAGCAAGACGGCTAACTTCTTCATATGCTCACGATATTAGCGGATTGTGATATGATGATGCTATGGAGATACTTCTCATCCTCTGCCTATTTCCTATCCTTAAGTTGATTGCCAAGCTCTCTATTGCGGTGCTTAAGGGCTTTCTATACATAATCGTCTTTCTTATCTTCCTAGGAGTAATCGTTCTCTAATCGTTTAAGATTGAAAATATTTTGCCGATAGAAGTTTATGATATAGGCCGGATTTCTCCGGCCTTGCATCAGAATGACTTGAGAAGCTCTATATGCTCCTTCGACTTCGCAATCTTATCCTCGAACTCTGCTTTCTTGGATTTCTCCTTCTCAACAGCTTCCGGTTTTGCGTGTGTGACGAAATTCTCATTTGAGAGTTTTGCCACAGATCCGGCAAGAAGCTTCTCGTTCTTCTCGATCTCGCTTTGAAGTCTCTTGATTTCTGCATCGATATCGATGGCTTCGCGGACGAAGATGAATGCTTCAAAGCCCAATCCTGTTGCAGGAAGCGCACCCTTTACATCCTCTTTTCCATCTGTATCGATAGTAACGCTAGAAGCAGACATGAAGGTTGCCAGAAGCGATGCTTCCTCTGCCATGAACCTTGCGGCAGGATTATCCTTGGAAATCCTGACAACGACCCTTAGTTTCTTCTCCGGAGCAATCTGGAGATTTGAACGGGCAGCACGGACAAGCCTTGCAGCTTCCTGCAGCACCGAAACAAGGGAATCTGCATCTTTGTCTTCAAGCGATGGATCGAAGAGCGGATAGCTTGAGGAAATCACATCACCCTTATGATTAGGAAGCTTCTGATAAATCTCCTCCGTGATGAATGAAAGGAATGGATGCATAAGGCGCATACTCTTCTCGAGGATATCCATAAGGATGGATACCTGAAGATCCTTCTCTTCATCTGTCCCATGCAGCAGCTTGCCCTTCGATGCTTCGATATACCAGTCGCAGAAGTCATTCCAGAAGAATGAATAGATTGTCTGTGCAGCTTCATTGAAGCGGTAGCTGGACATAGCAGATGCGATATCTGCAGCAGCACTGTTGAACCTTGAATAGATCCATCTGTCCATAATGGAAAGCCTGCTGCGGTCAATCTCAACAAGATTCCTGCCTTCAAGATTCATCAGCAAATACCTTGTCGCATTCCAGATCTTATTGGCAAACCTTGAACCAAGGCGGAATGAATCCATGTCTATCATCACATCCTGGCCCTGTGCAGCAAGGTAGCAGAGCGTGAACTTCATGGCATCGGCGCCATACTTGTCTATGACTTCAATCGGGTCGATTCCATTTCCAAGGGACTTGGACATTTTGCGTCCCTGGATATCACGGACAAGTCCAGTGATTACGATATCGCGGAAAGGAGCCTTCCCGAGGAATTCCTCAGAAGCCATAATCATCCTGGAAATCCAGAAGAAGATTATGTCATACGCAGAGACAAGCGTATTTGTCGGGAAGAACTTCTCCAAATCCGGTGTCTTGTCTGGCCAGCCAAGCGTAGAGAAAGGCCAGAGCCATGAAGAGAACCATGTATCAAGAACATCTTCATCCTGCTTCAGATTGTGTCCATGACATTCGGGGCACTCATCCGGATCTGTTCTTGAGACTATCATCTTGCCACAGTCCTGGCAGTACCATACAGGAATACGATGTCCCCACCAGAGCTGGCGGGAGATACACCAGTCGCGGATTGTTTCCATCCAGTGGACATATGTGTTTTCCCATCTCCTCGGATAGAATACGATATCACCATTCTTCCAGGCTGCAAGAGCCTTGTCTGCCAGGGATTTCATGCTTACGAACCACTGCTCTGAAAGGTATGGCTCAACAGTTGTATGGCAGCGGTAGCAATGACCGACGTCGTGTGCATGATCTGTTGTCTTCACAAGGTAGCCACCCTTCTCAAGATCCTCGACAACGAGCTTCCTTGCTTCCTCTGCTTTCATTCCCCTGTATTTCTCAGGTACATTCTTATTCAGCGTTCCATCCGGATTGAGGAGATTGATAGCTTCGAGATTGTGCCTTCTTCCGCATTCCCAGTCATTCGGATCGTGAGCAGGGGTGATCTTCACCATGCCAGTACCGAATTCCTTATCGACGAAGCTGTCGGTTATGATAGGAATCCTTCTATCTGTAAGCGGCAGTAAAAGCTCCTTGCCGACAATGGCTGTATAGCGCTCATCCTCTGGATTGACTGCGACAGCAACATCGCCGAACATTGTCTCCGGACGTGTAGTAGCTACCGTGATGAAACCTGAACCATCTGCATAAGGGTATCTTACATCGTAGAGCTTTCCTGGCACATTCTCATATTCAACCTCATCATCAGCAAGCGCTGTGCCGCACTTAGGGCAGTAATTCACAAGGTATTTGCCCTTGTAGATGAGTCCTCTCTCATAGAGGGTGACAAAAGCTTCCCTTACAGCTCTGGAAAGGCCTTCATCCATCGTGAAGCGTTCGTGGTCCCAATCACAGGAACAGCCCATTTTCTCAAGCTGCTTCTTAATGATATCGTGATGCTTTTCCTTGACGCTCCATGTACGCTCAACGAACTTCTCCCTTCCGAGATCCTGGCGTCTGAGCCCTTCCTTCTGGAGCTGTCTCTCGACAACATTCTGCGTTGCGATTCCAGCATGGTCAGTTCCCGGAACCCAGAGAGTCGGGCGTCCAAGCATTCTGTAATAGCGGACTATGATATCCTGAAGACTGTTATTGAGGGCATGGCCCATATGGAGTATGCCGGTGACATTCGGTGGCGGCATGACAACTGAGAAATGCTCATTATCGGAAGAAGATGGTGCGAATTCCTTCTTTTCCTTCCACTCTTCATAGATTCTTTCTTCGAAATCCTTTGGATCATAATTACGTGCAAGTTCTACTGCTTTCATACAGCCTCCGACAGCTCTTGGAGTGTATCAGATATCGATAAATCCAACAACTGATAGATGTTTCTCTGTGATTGTGACAAATAGTGGTTTATAATCCGAAATAGCACAGGGAGGATGAGATGAAGAAAATACTCTTCGCAGCTTCGGAATGCGTTCCGTTCGTAAAGACAGGAGGACTTGCAGATGTTGTAGGAAGTCTTCCTCAGGCATTTGACAAGAATGAATATGATATACGTGTGATTATCCCGAATTATCATGCAATCAAACCAGAGTGGAGGGAGAAGATGGAATGCATCTACTACTTCCAGATGGATAACAGGATATATGTCGGTGTCCACAGGCTTGAACACGATGGGATAACCTACTATTTCATAGACAACGAGCAGTATTTCGGAGGACTTGTACCTTATTATGATCTCTATCAGGACCTGGAGAGATTCGCATATTTCTCAAAAGCAGTGCTCTCCGCTCTTCCTCTCATAGGTTTCAGACCTGATATCATCCACTGCCATGACTGGCAGACATCGCTGATTCCGGTTTATCTCAACACGGTCTTCCAGGGAGACCCGTTCTTCAGAGGAATCAGGACGGTATTCACGATTCACAATATAAGGTTCAAAGGCGAATGGGATGTTGGGCACATAAGATGGGTATCGGCACTCCCCGACGAGGTCTTTGAACCAGGCCTTCTCGTAAGCCCATACCAGGACAGGTCAATCCCGAAGAATGACTGGAACTGCACGATGATGAGAGGAGGACTCGTCTACTCCGACTACATCACCACAGTCAGCAACAGTTACGCCTGGGAGATTCAGACGCCTGAATTCGGCGAAGGCCTTGAGGATATCCTGAAATGGCGCCATGAAAGGCTTTGGGGAATCATCAATGGTATCGACTACAAAGTCTGGAATCCATCGACGGATAAGAATATTGAAGCAAAATACACTGTAAAGAACAGAAAGTCCAGCAGGAAGAAGAACAAAGCAGCTCTCCAGAAGGAAATGGGACTTAAGGAGAATCCAGATGTGCTGACGCTCGCGATAGTCTCTCGCCTTACAGACCAGAAGGGTCTCGATATCATCGACCAGGTAATGGACCAGATTCTCTCGCTGAATGTGAACCTCATAGTCCTGGGAACAGGCGACCAGTACTACGAGAATATGTTCAGATACTACCAGGGCAAATATCCTGACAAGGTAAGAGCCGCCATAACCTACTCCGACTCTCTCGCGCACAGGATTTATGCAGGAGCGGATGCAATCCTTGTTCCATCAGCATTCGAGCCATGCGGCCTTACCCAGCTCATTGCCCTGCGCTATGGTATGATTCCTATCGTCCATGAAATCGGCGGCTTGAAGGATACGGTAAAGCCGTTCAACGAGTACGAGGATAAGGGAACAGGATTCTCATTCCACAACTATTCAGGTGCAGACCTGCTAGACCGTATCAAACACGCAGAATGGATCTGGTACAGCCGCCACGAGCTGTGGGACCATATGCAGAAACGAGGAATGGAGGAAGACTGGTCCTGGAAGAAATCAGCGGAAATCTACAAGGACCTCTATTCGAGAATGTAATCATCAGGAAGGCTCCCGGGAAAACGGGAGCTTTTTAACAAATAGCCGAAAAAAGAAAAGGGCAGGTCATAAACCTGCCAGAACATTCTCCAATCCCCAATGGCTATGTTCATTTATTCAACAACCGTATTCGACTCTGCCGTCTCCAACGGCTGAAGACCTTTTATCGATATATCTACATTGTAGCCCTTGCTGTCAAGATACTGGAGTATTTCTTCCAGCGTATAATTCTCAAGACCTGCTGTATCGGATACATAATGGACATTGCTGCTGTCTGCCTGAAGGGAGAAAGAAGGCAGTATGTCCTCCGTCTGCTCGGAAGATGTCCCGAAGAACATGAAACCTCCGATGAAGATGAAGACAACCGCTGCCGCCGCGGTAATCAGTGACGGCAACGATATCTCCAGGCGTCTTCGGATAAAGCTGACCTTATTGCCATTCTGGAAATACTTCTTATCGAGAATGGAGTAAATCCTGTCCTTGTTCCGCAATAACTGCTCCTCCGGGAAGTCTGCGGACAGAATCCTCCTGTCCAGGGCTCTCATATCATCGAGATGCTTCCGGCACGCCGGGCAGTGCTCCAGATGTTCCTCCACCTGGCTCCTGTATGGCTCCGGAAGCTCTCCATCGAGATAAGCTGACAGCATCTGCGAATCAATACACATCCCTATCCTCCGTCGAAAGGGCCTCCTCAAGCTTCTTTCTGGCCCTGTAAACCCTCACCTTCACATTAGTCTCGGAAATGCCAAGCACCTTCGCTATCGCCTTGTAGTCAAGACCGGAGTATTCCTTCAGCTGGATAACCATCCTAAGGTTCTCCGGGAGACTCTCAATCGCTGCCCTGACAGCTCTCTTCTCATCCGCTTCAACAGCAGCTTCCGCCGCATCGTGCGTATCGATAGAGAGCGAAGGATTATGCCTGGCCTTTTCCACCATCTCTATCTCGCGCTTGTTCCTCCTCACGTGATTCAGTGCAAGGTTCTTGGCAACTCTGATCAGCCAATACCTGGCATCCTCCTCACCTGGAAAGGTCATGTTCTTGACATAGAACCTTTCAAAGGCTTCCTGCGTGAGATCCTCTGCGATTTCAATGTTATATACGATGTGCATTATCACCTGAATCAGCAGATGATAGTTATCATCGTAGATGCGTCTGAAATCATCTCGGTCAGTGCTCTTTATCTCCATCTTATTAACACTCAGCTCCGGAAAAGGTTACACAATTTTTTCAAGAATGGCACCAGAGGGCGTATCTTTCACGTTATATCCCCTCTTTTTAAGCTCATCGCGGATCTCATCTGCCCTCTTGAAATCCTTTGCCTTCTTGGCTTCGGTCCTCTCCTGAAGGAGCTTGAGGTCATCCTCACTGCCAACAACATCGCTTCTGGAAGCTTCCGCATCCCTCAGTCTCAGGCCAAGAACATCATCCATGTAATATGCTGCAGCAAGTTTATCGGCGGCAGAGAGGGATGCATCCTTCACCATCTTCCAAAGCACAGACAGCGCCTGGGGAGCACCGAGGTCTGAGAACATCGCATCATCGAAAGCTTTCATATATGCTCTGGCTTCCTCGGATGGATTCTCGGATGGTGCCGATTCCTTCTTATACCCCACAATCCTATCGCAAAGCCCCTCTCTCGCAGTCTTTGCCGCATCCAGCGCTTCGAAAGAGAATCTGAGCTGACTCCTGTAGTGCCCGGTAAGGCAGAAGTAACGGTAATCAAGGGCGTCATATCCTTTTTTCTCGAGATCAGGGAGCGTAACGAAACCGCCCGATGATTTCGACATCTTGGCATTTCCCATCAGAAGGAACTCGCCATGGCACCAGTAATTAACCCAAGTCTTCCCTGTCGCGGCTTCAGACTGTGCTATCTCGTTTGTATGATGGACAGGGATAGCATCGATTCCACCGCAGTGGATATCGAAATGCTCGCCAAGGTATTTCATGCTCATCGCAGAGCACTCTATGTGCCATCCTGGATATCCCCTTCCCCAAGGAGAATCCCATGTCATCGCCTGCCCTGCGAACTTCGAATTTGTAAACCAAAGTACGAAATCCTTGGGATTTTTCTTGTTTGAATCTATCTCAATCCTAGCGCCGCTCTTGAGATCCTCGATATTGAGCCTTGCAAGCTTACCGTAGTCGCTGATCGAATCGATGGAGAAGTAAACATTGCCACCTGCTGTGTATGTATGCCCTCCCTCTTCCAGCCTTTTTATGAGATTGATCATATCCTGGATATGGTCGGTTGCCTTGCATACGATATCGGGGCGGATGATGTTAAGAGCTTCCTCATCGCGGAAGAATGCCTTCGTATAGAATGCCGCGATATCCCAGACGCTCTTGCCTGTCTCCCTCGCGCTCTTCTCCATCTTATCCTCACCATCATCGCCATCGCCTGTAAGATGACCAACATCGGTGATGTTCATGACGTGCTTGACGCTGTAGCCGGCTCTCTCCAGAGTACGCTTTAAAACATCCTCGAAGATATATGTTCTGAGATTTCCAATATGCGCGTAATTATAGACTGTAGGGCCACAGCAGTACATTGAGACCTGTCCCGGGACAATAGGAACAAACTCTTCAACACTTCTCGACATTGTATTATATAGTTTCATAAGCCCTCCTGCTTCATGACATAATATTCCGAATGGGCTATCAACCTCAACATGGCAACATGATATACTTGTTCCATGATACCACATGGAGAGAGAAGAAGTGCCCTTGTGATTACCGAAGGAATGGATATGAAGAAACATTCATCCTTCTCCACAGGTGGAATAGCTGAATACTACGCAGAACCAACCAACGTGTACGACTGCATGAGCATCCTGGAAATGGCATATACAAAGAATCTAGATGTTCATGTCATCGGAGCTGGAACACATATTCTCGTCTCCGATGAAGGTGTGCCAGGCCTTGTGATATCAACAGCACGTCTCAAGGGAATGACAATCAGCGGCGAACTTCTGATAGCTGGGGCCGGAGAAACTCTGGACAATGTGATAAACCGTGCAATCGACCACAATCTGATAGGGCTCGAGGAGATTGCGGGAATACCGGGCTCCATAGCAGGAGCTGCAGCTGTTAATGCAAATGCAAATGGCAGGTCAATAGCAGATGTGTTCTTCTACTCCGACTATCTGAACAAGAACGGAGAGATACACAGGCGTCCATACTTCCACGATGAGAGCGAAGCTGGGGAAACTCCCCTTCTCTTGATTGCTATCGCACTCCGTCTCACCCCATCTAGGTATTCGGCAGAAGCAAGGGTTCGGAAGGAGAATTACGTCGAGAAGATGTACATTCCGCCCTCCAGAAGCTTCTCCGGCATGATATTCCACGACACGGAGGAGATGAAAGCATCCGATGCGCTCCGCATCGCGGGCCTTACAGGGAAAAACGGAACCCATGCCGAATTCTCGGAGTATCAGCCGAACTCAATACTTGCCTACCCGGGGTGCACATCTGAGGAGATTTATCAGCTCATAGAGCACGGCAGAAAGAGCGTCAGGGAAAAGCTTGGAATAGATCTCTCCCTTTCCCTGACCCTGCTCGGCAATTTCAGAGATAACATCTGACCCCGATGCTGATTCCCTCATCCGTCGATACTCCGGCAAGAATTGAAAATCCATCCTTCCTTATTTCATGCTCCATCTCAACGAATGGCATCCGGTCCCTGTATCCAATTGCAAAGTGGCCGAAATCGATGGCTACGAACAACCCTTCATCAGTGTCGTACCCCAGTGAAAGCATGGAATACAGGAATGAGAATCTCTCGCTGTGAGTCCTCTTTCCATTGGAGGTGAACGAGGACTCTGATTCTGCAATGATCCTCACCCCTCCTATATCAAAACGGGAAGCGGTATAGGATTCAGAATAGAGATATTCATCGCTGAATACTGGGATTGCCCCATATCCGATGGAAAACACAAAAAGATACCCATCCTCACCAAAGCTTCCTTTGATTCCGAATGTACTGTCAGGGCTATCTGCATAAAGAGCAATCAGCGAGCCATAGGAGAGGGATAGGGAATAATCATCTTTCTCAAGGAGAATCGAAGCAACTCCACGGAAGCCTATTTCCTCCGCAAATGAGAGCATGAACGAGATGTTTAAAAACCGCCAGGAAAAACCAATGCCCCAGTACTCCGTATCGAAGGAAATTCCACGACCTTTATCGTCATGGAATGAATCATCCTGCTTCACTCCGTCTGCGTGCAGAAAGCCAAGTGTTAGATACGGAGAGGAGAAAGCTATTCCCACAACAGGTCTCTCATCCGTTGAGAATACAGCATGGAAGTCCCTTGAGGAGAACACAAATCCGTTTCTGCCATCATTCCACCCCGGCCTGATAACCTCCGGAATAAACTCCGGCACAGTGCTGTGCGGACTGTCCATTGTTCTTAAAAGCCCGCTGCTGCCAATCTCCCCATAAGAAAGAAGCCCCAGATTGATATATGTCCGGCCTGTCCGGAAACTGAAGGAAGCATTGTCCGAAGCAATCATGCCATCCCCGGTAGAGAGGGAAACAGATGGGTAGAGAAGCGAACACGAAAGAAGAAAGAAAAGCGCGATGGAAATTTTCCTCATACAGATAATACCCAAATTCCACCGCCTTCTGTCAGTATTTGCCCCAAATACAAAGGAAATCATTCTGCAATAGTGACTTTCCTTCCTTTTTCTGATAACTTTCCCCTCGTAAATCAGGAGAATTGAAATGGTTATACTTACTCTGAACTGCGGAAGTTCATCTGCAAAGTACCAGGTATATGACTGGGATCAGAAGGATGTGCTCTGTGTTGGTGTTGTAGAGCGCATAGGATTAGAGTATTCAACAATCGAGCAGAACTCACTTGGAAAGGAAACATACAAGGAGCGTTTTGTCTCCCCTACACACAAGGAAGCTATTGAGCTCATTCTCAAGATGCTTGTTGATGAGAAGTATGGCTGTATCAAATCGCTGTCCGAGATTGGAGCTGTTGGCCACCGCGTACTCCATGGAGGAGAGCTTTTCAAGAAGTCGACACTCGTAACAGACGAAGTTGTCAAGGAGCTCAAGGAGCTCATTCCGCTTGGACCGCTTCATATGCCAGCAAACATCATGGGCATCGAAGCTGCAAGGAAGCTCATGCCGGATGTTCCCCATGCAATCGTAATGGATACAGCATTCCACCAGACAATGCCTGAAGAAGCATTCATGTATGCAGTCCCATATGAGTGGTACACAAAGTACAATGTACGTCGCTATGGATTCCATGGAACAAGCCACCTCTACTGCGCAAAGCGCGCTGCCCTTCTCCTTGGCAAGAAGAACGAGGACACAAATGTAATCATCCTCCATATCGGAAACGGAGCTTCTGCCTGCGCTGTAAAGAATGGTGTATGTATTGAGACCTCAATGGGTCTTACCCCGCTTGAGGGTCTTGTAATGGGGTCAAGATCCGGAGATATCGATCCGGCAATCATCCCATATATCTGCAACAATACTGGTCTTACCGCACAGGATATGGATACATATCTCAACAAGAAATCCGGTCTTGTTGGCATCTGCGGAATGTCCGACAGACGCGATGTGCACGAAGCTGCAATGAACGGAAACGAGAAGGCAATGCTCGGCGTCAACATGGAAATCCACAGAATCAAGAAGTATATCGGAGCATATGCAGCCCTCCTCGGAAGAGTCGATGCTGTCGTTTTCACAGCAGGTGTCGGAGAGATGGGTGAACATATCAGGAAAGGTGCTTGCGAGGGTCTTGAGAACTTCGGAATCATGATTGACAAGGAAAAGAACGACCTTTCACACTGCCGCAATGCAGAGACCTGCATCTCCAAGGATGAGAGCCCTGTGAAGATCTTCGTAATTCCTACCGATGAGGAGCTTGTAATGACAGAGGATGCATTCGCGCTGATGAATGGAACCTATGACATCCATACAAACTTCCACTATACATTCGAAAGCCCGGATTACGTGAACAAGGCTCGTGCCCGCGCTCTAAAAGAGCAGCTCAAGAAGAAGCCAGAGCTGGAGAGAATCATCGCAGTTCCTCCTGCAAAGGCATCCTGCTCAGTACACGGTTGCTAAACGTCAAGGCCACTCACTCGGGTGGCCTTAATTAATCAGAATAAAGAACCTTCCCAGAGATAATCCAGGAACTGTTTCCAAGGGATTATCCTGATACCATCATCCGTTGTCTGCTCAAAAAGCTCACGGCATACAACGATATATTCATCAACCGCATTCTCTTCCATGAAGGCTCTTAATCCCTTCAGCTCCTTCTTTGTTATATTTTTGGATGTTTTCACTTCAATTGCGGCTTTGTCTCCGATGATGAAATCCACTTCATATCCTTCTCGTGTGCGCCAGAAACAGAGTTCATCATCTGTCATGTTGTAATCTATATAGGCCTTGAGCTCCATGAAGATGTAGTTCTCAAAAAGCTTGCCATATTCAGTCATCATCTCTGTAGGAACTGGCATCCTTGCAGC
The DNA here is from genome assembly GCA_944392705.1 of uncultured Spirochaetaceae bacterium. Lineage (GTDB taxonomy): Bacteria > Spirochaetota > Spirochaetia > Sphaerochaetales > Sphaerochaetaceae > Ornithospirochaeta. Next base: position 410 of record CALXXO010000012.1, on the reverse strand, counting down.
GGTCCTTGCTACCCCCACATCGAAGAAATAGAACTTAGGAGTATTCACGGGAATTCTTTTCGACCCCTTTCTGTATGGTCGGAGGTAATAACCAAGGAATGTATCAACAAGTATCTGATACCATTCCTTAATTGTATCTGCAGACATTCCGATGTCCCTGGATACATTCGAGAAATTCATAAGCTCAGTATTCTCAGAAGCTGCAAAAGCAAGGAAGTTGCTGAATACTCCGATATCACGCCTTTCTCCTTCTGCTGCAATCTCACTATCAAGATAGCCCCTGACATAATTCCTAAGCTGCGACTGATAAGTTTTCGACATAAACGCTTTAGGAAGCATTCCTGTAGCGAATATCGAGTCGAGATCTGGATTCCTATCGCGGATTTCCTTCCAGACAAATGGATGCATCG
>CALXXO010000011.1 GCA_944392705.1 uncultured Spirochaetaceae bacterium | reverse complement strand
TACTTCTTCAACAGCAGCTGCCGCTTCCGCAACTACTGGGATATGACAGGGGTGCCGACATTTGCTGTAGAGCTCGCGAAGAAGTGCAACCTGTCACAGCTCATGGAGGATGGGCAGCTGGCCATAAGCGAGATGGCACTGGCTTCCTTCGATATCTCAATGCTATCCACCTCTGTTCTGCCAAGAAGCGCCGTGATTGCCATGCTGTATTATGCAGGGTATCTCACATTCCGGGGAGACTGGATGGTAGGATATCCGAATGCCGAAATTGAGATGTCATTCACTGCGAATCTTGTCTCGAGGTATGCGAACAATGGCTCAGATCCCGCCTTTCTCAGTATGTGGCTGATTGAGTTCCGTGCGGCGTGCGCAGAGGGGGAAGAGGATGGTGTGAGGAAGAAGATTGAGGAATACTTCGCTGCATTCTCCTATGAGCTCCAGGACATGGGGAAGGAAAGATTCTATCAGACGATATTCCATGCGATATTCATCTGCGCTGGTCTTTATGCGGTAAGCGAGGACAGGGGAGCAAGGGGAAGAGCTGATGAGGTAATAATCTCTGGCAGCCACATCTGGATATTCGAGCTCAAGGTGGACAGAAGCGCGGAGGAAGCGCTAGGGCAGATAGAAAAGAAGGGATACGCGGAAAAGTATTCATATCTTCTCAAGCCTGGAATGAAGATTCACAAGGTGGGTATAAGCTTCTCATCGGAGACAAGGATAATCCAGGAATGGAGAAGCATCGAAGAATGTAAATGAATGCGCTGAAACAAGTAATAAGTGTGTTCATTGACGGTTGTTGTTTCTGGTATGTAACATTATATGTACCCTCCTTTTAAGATATTGATATACCAAGGATATGTGTGAAATTACAGTAAGCTATGACTGCAAAGAGTAGGCTGCTATGAGGGTTTAGAAGATATAAAAGCCGCAGAACACGTAATTTCACAATGTGAATCTGGAATATAGCCTGAGACATATGCCCTCGATGAAGTTGAAAAGATTCTTGGTTTATGAAAGTTGTTTTAAGTAAGGAAGCTTTAAAACAACTTTCAAAAATGAATAGATATATTCAGTGGCGCATTAATCATTTTCTGTATGGAGTATCTGAGAGAGGGAGAGCGTAGCGAGGTTTGCCATCCATTTTCCTATATGCATTGGCTATCGCAGGTGCCGTAGGAATCGTGCATAGTTCACCTACACCCTTTGCACCATACGAAGAGCTGAGTTTCCCATCTCCTTGTACAAGTATTGTCTCTATTTCAGGGCAGTCCGTTGTCCGAAGAAGCCCAAGGGTTGCATACCTTGATTTAACAAAACCCTCTTCTGTCTTGAAATCCTCTGTAAGGGCATAGCCCATACCCATTATGACACCGCCTTCAATCTGTCCTTCGATTGCCGTTCTGTTTATTACTGTCCCGGCATCGCAGGCGGCTGTTATCTTCTTGACCTTTCCAGTAGCATCGAGTTCTGCGACCTGGGCAGAATATGAATATGCCAGGTGTGAAACAGGATTAGGTTTATTGCTTGTGATAGGGTCGGTAGGGAAATTGAACTCCGCATAGACCTCTTCGCCTTCAGCTTCTTCGATGGATCTGCCGCTAAGAATATCTTTGAGCTTCTCGGCTGCCCTGCGAACAGCTTCACCTGTGAATGCAGTCTGTCTGGATGCTGTTGATGTCCCGCTATCAGGGGTACGCTCTGTATCTGGTGGTTCAACAATAAAGGCGTCTTTGGGCATTTTCAGAGTCTCTGCCGCAATCTGGAGCATTACGGTTCCTATTCCTTGGCCCATGCAGGCCGCAGAAGACCTTATGTGTATCTTGCCCTGTTCTATTGATAGTATGCATCTCCCGATATCTGGTACTCCAACACCGACACCGCTATTCTTCATTGCAAGTGCTATACCTGTCCTAGACGATGCATAATAGGCTTCCTTTACAGCTTCAAGGCACTGGATTATACCTGTGTCCTGGCCTGCTATCTGGCCATTCGGCATGATATCGCCACCCTTCAGAGCATTCCTGAGCCTTATCTCATAAGGATCCAAGCCTGCAATCATTGCCAGTTCATCCATCGCAGATTCCATTGCAAAGCAGGACTGGGTTACTCCGAATCCTCTGAATGCACCTGCTGGTACATTGTTTGTATATAGCGCTTTTCCATCGACTTCGAAGTTCTGGAAATTATAAGGTCCTGATGCGTGTGTGCAGGCTCTCTGCAATACAGGTCCGCCAAGCGATGCATAAGCACCTGTATCGGCAATTATTTCAGCCTTCATCCCTTTGATGATTCCGTTCTTGTCTGCACCGAGCCTTATATGTATTCTCATCGGATGGCGCTTTGGATGCACATTGATGCTTTCCTGCCTGGTGAGTTTCACTTTGACAGGACGCTTCAGGATGAAGGCAGCAAGCGCCGCATGGTGCTGTACTGACATATCCTCCTTGCCGCCGAATCCACCACCTACTAGGGTTGCCCTTACTCTGACTTTCTCTTTCGGGAGCGAAAGCATCCGTGCAATTTCCCTCTGGTCGTCGTATACGGACTGATCTGAAGCGTAGACGAATACCCCTCCATCCTTGTACGGCATAGCCACTGCGCATTCCGGTTCCATGAATGCGTGTTCTGTGAAAGGTGTGGAATAGACTCTGTCGACTATCAGGGGGCTCTCTTCAAGAGCTTTATCTGCATTGCCGCGCGATATATGCTCGTGGTCCATCACATTCGAGTGACCTTCGTGGACGGAAATCCTTTCCTCCAGCGCTTCCTCCGGGGTGAAGACACCTTCAAGTTCCTCGTACTCGATTCGGATTGCATCTTTGACCTGTTTCAGAGCTTCTTCAGTTTCGGCAACTGCGATGCAGAGGGCATCTCCTATATAGGCAGAGGTACATCCCGGGGCAATAAGCACTGGCCAGTCCGCGATGAGATGGCCATGGATATTGTTCGGTATATCATTGGCCGTTATTACCGCAACATAGCCTTCGACTTTCTCTGCTTCTTTTGTATCTATCGCCTTCAGCCTTATCCTTGGTTTTGGGGATCTAATCGCTGAAGCGAATACCATGCCTTCGATTTTTATATCATCGGTATAGATTCCGCTGCCGAGGGCTTTCTCGTGCGCATCGATTCTCGCCATGTCGCCGGAGAGCCGGGGATTTGCATCTTCCTGCGGGATATCTGAATTGCTCCGCAGTATCTCTGCGGCAAGGAGTACGGCCTTTTCGATTTTCACATATCCTGTGCACCTGCAGATATTTCCCCTCAGAGCTTTCTTCACTTCCTCTGTAGACGGAGATGGATTTGTATCTATGAGGGCCTTTGCCGCCATTATCATGCCGGGCGTGCAGAATCCGCACTGTACAGCGCCGGCTGCCGAGAAAGCATAGGCATATACAGCTTTCTCCCTCTCTGATAACCCTTCGATTGTTACAACATCGGCACCATCGAGTTTCGATAGTTTCTGCGTGCAGGCTTTCCTTAACTTTCCATTGATTATAACTGAACAGGCACCGCAGGCACCTTCGGAACAACCATCCTTTGTACCAGTGAGGGAGAGTGTATTCCGAAGGAAATCAAGAAGAGTGGTATCTTTATCTGTGGTGTATGTTTTCTTGTTAACTGTAATGGTCATTGCGTCTCCAGCGAGTTTTTTCCGGTTTGGCCGCTGAGCCACAACAGGCTGTGATACCAATCCTCTACTATTTTCCAGTCATGCCGCTCTGTCGTCAAGCTTCTGGCTTCATTTGGCTTTCAGCGACAGTACGATTTCCTCCCTGCTTGTTTTCAGTGGTTCGAATTCAACGCCTGCTTCTTTCAGCATCTTCTTGCTGGCAAGGGTAGAATCCGAAGTTTCGTATTTATCGGAGAGGTAGATTACTTTCTTTATTCCGGACTGTATTATCGCCTTCGCGCATTCATTGCAGGGGAATAGCGCGACATAGAGTGTTGCCCCTTTGAGATTGGCAATCGTTGAATTGAGAATGGCGTTCAGCTCGGCATGGCAGACATACGGATACTTTGTCTCAAGCCATTCGCCCTCTCTTTCCCATGGAAGATCATCATCCGAGCACCCTGTCGGAAATCCATTGTAGCCGACACCGACAATCTTCTTGTCAGGGGATACTATGCAGGCCCCTACTTGTGTGTTCGGGTCTTTTGAACGCAGTGATGATAGCACTGCAATCCCCATGAAATACTCATCCCAGGAAATGTGGTCTTCTCTTTTTCCAGCCATAAATTCTCCTTTTCTGGAATTATATCATAGCGAGTGGTTCTGGAAGAATGAAAGAATCCTATCCATCAGCTCAGATTGAATGGATTTGTACATCAGGAGTGCGTGATGCGAATGCTTGTACTCATCGCTCATTTCAGTCTCGATGAATTCAGATTCCGTATCAGTTTCCTTTTTTATTATCCCCTGATTGGCGAACGGAACGGTCTTGTCTCCTCTGTCATGGATGGAAAGCATCGGAACCTTTATTTTTCCTAGTTCTTTCCTGATTGTCCTGAGGTTCCATACAAGCGATGCTCCCTGTTTTGGGAATAGGCCTTTGTATCCCTTCCAGTCCTCGTTGCCATCATTTGAATCCTTCTTTTCCGTAACTATTCCCGCGCCTATCGCAGGTGTGAATATGCCAGCAATCCTGGCAATGTAGGATGGCCATGATGTGACGACATGGTCGCGGAAGAGTGAATTATAAACGACTGGAGCCCCGATTATTGCGATAGCTGCAGGGGAGTGATTCTCTGCAAGTTTTAGCGTCATAGCCCCTCCCATTGATATCCCAATGACGAAGACTCTGTCGTATTCCTTCTCTAGCGATAAATAATACTTTTCAATCCAGTTGTACCATGAAGAGAAGTTCGTCTTCTCGAAATCATGGTAATCAGCGCCGAATGTAGGAATTAATGGAGCATAAACATCGTATCCTGCAAGTTCGGCACGCTTTGATGCATATTTGTACATTGCCGGAGTCGTGGGATAGCCATGAATCATCATCACCGCGTTCCTGTTGCCTTTCTTTATCACTATCGAACGGCAGTCAGGCGAGAAGCATTTCGATTCATCTGGGACAAGTTCCCCAGCTTTCTCACGATAGAAGAGAAGGCAGGATGACCAAAGATAAATGAAGACAAAAATCGCAAGTACACATATTGCTGCAATCATGTGGCTATCATACAAAGTATGGGGAAATAAAAACAGGCCATCTTTTTACAGATGACCTGTGCTGTCCAGATGTGGCTATCAGAGTGCACCCATCATTGTAGGAACGACGGAGATCAGAACACCTGCAGCAACTGCAGATCCGATAACTCCGGATACGTTCGGTCCCATAGCGTGCATGAGGAGGAAGTTCTGTGTGTCTTCCTTCTGTCCTTCCTTGCTGGAAACACGAGCTGCCATAGGAACTGCCGAAACGCCTGCCGATCCAATGAGAGGATTGACCGGATGCTTCGGGTCTACCTTGTTCATTATCTTTGCGATAAGTACACCACCAGCTGTTCCGAATCCGAATGCGACCATTCCGAGTACGAGGATTCCGAGTGTCTCGAGGTTGAGGAAGACATCTGCTGCCATCTTCGAACCAACTGCAAGACCGAGGAAGATCGTAACTGTGTTCATGAGCGCATTCTGCATTGTGTCGGAAAGCCTCTTCATGACGCCACACTCTGTAGCAAGGTTGCCGAACATGAGAGCTCCGATAAGAGAACAAGCAGATGGAAGAAGGATTGCACAGACTGTGATTACCATGATAGGAAAGACGATCTTCTCTGTCTTTGATACTGGTCTGAGCTGCTCCATTCTGATAAGTCTCTCATTCCTTGTCGTAAGCGCCCTCATGATAGGTGGCTGGATGATTGGAACCAGTGCCATGTATGAGTACGCTGCAACAGCGATGGAACCGAGGTATTCAGGAGCAAGACGGCTTGTTACATAGATTGATGTAGGGCCATCAGCACCTCCGATGATTCCGATTGAAGCTGCGACATTGAGGTCGAAGTTGATACCAGGAATGAATGACAGGAGAAGAGCTCCGATGAGCGCTGTGAAGATACCAAGCTGTGCAGCAGCTCCCATCAGGAGGGTCTTCGGATTCGCGATAAGCGGTCCGAAATCTGTCATAGCTCCTACGCCCATGAAGATGAGTACAGGGAAGAGACCGGAGTCGATACCGGCTTCAAAGAGGACTCTGATGAATCCTGCATCCCCTGTTGTCGGATCAACAGAAGCGATGTAAGCGAACGGAATGTTAGAAAGAATACATCCCATAGCGATAGGAACAAGAAGAAGCGGTTCGAATTCCTTCTTGATTCCAAGATACAGCAGCACGAATCCTACGAGGATCATCAGGGCATTTCCCCAGCCACCTGGCTGGAGAAAACCATAGATGCCTGTAGAAAGCATAAGCTGCTGGAATCCAGATATAATTGCATCCATTTTTATTTACCCCTTAACCGATAATCATCAGCGCAGTACCCGACTGGAGCTGATCGCCCTGGTTGACGAGTATCTGCTGCACTGTGCCATCGCATGGTGAATAGATCTCGTTCTCCATCTTCATAGCTTCCATGACCATCAGAACCTGATCCTTCTTGACTGCGTCGCCAACCTTTACGTTGAAGCGGAGGACAAGGCCTGGCATTGGAGCGGAGATTGTTTCTCCTCCTGCAGGTGCACTCTGTGCTGGTGCCGGGGCCGGAGCTGGCTGAGGTGCAGCCTGTACTGGCTGTGGAGCCGGTTCTACCGGAGCGCTCTGAACAGGTGCTGGCTGAGGAGCTGCAACAGCTACGCCGCCGATTGTCATGAGTGTGTCACCACTCTGGAGCTGCTGACCCTGGGAGACGGGGATGGAGGAAATGACACCATCGCATGGTGCGTAGATTTCGTTCTCCATCTTCATAGCTTCCATGACCATGACAACCTGATCCTTCTTTACAGTCTCTCCGACTTTGACGTTGATGCGGAGAACAAGGCCTGGCATTGGAGCCTTAACTTCCTCGGATCCAGTGACCACAGTCTGCTGGACAGGAGCTGCCTGTACTGGCTGTGCTGGAGCCTGCTGTGCAGGTGCTGCGATGCCATCAGCAATTGAGTATGGATAAGCAACGCCGTTGACAGTTGCTGTGCCATTCTGGAGCTGAACGCCATAGGAGCGGCCATTTACATTTACTGTATAGCTTCCGTTTCCGCCGGCTTTCTTCGGAGCTTCTGCAGCCTTCTTTGCTTCCTCGGCCTTCTTCATCTCGCTCTTGAGCCTTACTCCGTTCACCTTTGCCTTGCCTGTGAGATAGAGGATTCCCTTCTCCTTGCAAGCTGCGGCGATGAAGATATTCTCATCTGTGATTGGGAGGTTTGCATCCTCGAGCATCTTCTTTGCAGCTGCGACACCCTTCTTCGGGTCGCGATCGTTGATATCTACACACTTCTCAGTTGTAGGCTCAAGGTGGAGCTGCTCAGAAGCAAGCTTTACAACTTCTGGGTCTGGTGGGCATGGTGTCTTTCCGAAGTAGCCGAGAACCATCTTGCCATAACCCTCTGCGAACTTCTTCCATGGTCCGAACATAACATTGTTGAATGCCTGCTGGAAATAGAACTGTGAAACAGGAGTTACGGATGTTCCGAAGCCACCCTTTGCAACAGTATCGCCCATAGCTTCAACAATCTGTGGATACTTATCCATGAGACCATTGTCTCTGAGCATCTGTGTATTTGCTGTAAGAGCACCACCTGGAAGTGGGAAGAATGGGATTTCAGGATTTACTGCAGTTGCTTCTGGTGGGAGGAAGTAGTCTGACATACATTCCTCGAATACCTTCTCTGCTTCGCGCACCTTGTTGACGTCAATGTCAAGGGTGTAGTCTGTTCCCCTGAGTGCGTGCCACATTGAGAGGATATCAGGCTGGCAGGTTCCACCCGAGCATGGTGTCATCGAGAGGTCGATTCCATCAGCTCCAGCATCGAGCGCGGACATATACTGTGCAATTGATACGCCTGCTGTCTCGTGGGAATGGAATACGATCTTCACATTTGGTCCGAGGAGCTTTCTAGCTCTCTTGATTGTCTCGAATACATTGTGTGGTGTTGATGTACCGGAAGCATCCTTGAAACATACGGAATCGAATGGGATGCTTGCATCGAGGATTTCGCGGAGGATTCTCTCATAGAATTCAGGAGTATGAGCACCTGTTACGCCTTCTGGAAGGCTCATCATAGTAACTGTCACCTCATGCTTGAGTCCAGCATCGTGGATTGCTCTTCCGCTGTCGATGAGGTTGTTTACATCGTTGAGTGCATCGAAGTTTCTGATTGTTGTCATTCCATGCTTCTTGAAAAGCTGTGCATGGAGCTTGATGATATCTCTTGGCTGAGAATCAAGGCCAACAACGTTTACACCGCGAGCGAGAGTCTGGAGATTTGCATCCGGTCCAGCTACGCGTCTGAACTCATCCATCATCTCGAAAGCATCTTCGTTTGTATAGAAGTAAAGGGACTGGAATCTTGCTCCACCACCAGCTTCGAAGTGTGTGATTCCTGCTTCTCTTGCAGCTGCTACTGCTGGCATGAAGTCCTTTGTAAAGACACGTGCGCCATAGACAGACTGGAAACCGTCGCGGAACGCAGTGCACATGAATTCAACTTTTTTCTTGCTCATTTTCTCTGAACCCCTTTTTAATTTCTGGATCTGTCGTATGCAGCGGCTATTGCTGCGGCGACTGCTGCGTCATCTCCCTGTGGAGCTGGAGCAGCTTTCTGCTGTACCTGTACCGTTGCAGCCTGCACTGGGGCAGACTCTGATGCTGAGCTCTGGCGGCGATTCCCCTCCATATTCATGATGATCTTGCTCATCAGCTTGGAGGCGAAGATCAGGATGACAAGGAAGATGAAAACCGTGCCCATTCCGAGCACCAGGAGTACAAGGCCATCGTAAATCTGTGCAACAAGCACATCTCTTGGCATATTTGTCAACATTGTCAACATATAAAACTCCCGAACCTTGTTAGGTTTCAATTTCAGAATATATCAGAGAATCGGAATATACTGCAACTACAGAAATCCATACCTGTGCTGAAGTTTCACCCTTCTTGATGAACTTTGCATTGACTATTTCACCGCTTGCGGGGAATATCAGGAAAATGTGCATCGCGCGTGATATATTAAGGAGGTCCTAAATGGATTACGATATTATTGGATTTGGTGCTGTCGGCGATGGTAAAACAGATGATTCCAAAGCTATCCAGCGCGCTATAGATGAAGCATCCTCCGCAGGTGGCGGAAGGGTCATAGTGGATGGAAACAGAATCTACCTTTCTTCTTCCATAATCCTGAAAAAAGGGGTCGACCTCCACGTCGTGCGCGGTTCAAAACTTCTTGCGACACCTTGCCTTGAGAACTATGTACATCCAAATGAGGGAAAGAAGGATGAAGGTGTATCCATCGCTGGTACTCCTGTGACGCTGAAACCATCCTACGCTTTCATCTATGCTCTCGACGCCGATGATATCGCGATAAGCGGCGATGGTGAGATTGATGGTAATTGCTATGCGTTTGTTAAGAGGGTATCCCAGTATTATGTCACAGGTGATTTCTACCCCAGGCCTACTATGATTTACATAGAGCACTGCAATCATGTCACTGTCCGCGATATAACGCTTCGAAACGCCCCATTCTGGACACTTCATCCAGCGGGATGCGATGATGTGCTAATCAGCAATATAAGAATATTGAATCCATTTGATGTTGCAAATTCGGATGGAATTGATCCAGATCATTCATCAAACGTCAGGATAATAGGCTGCCATGTTGAAGCTGCAGATGATTGCATATGTCTCAAGAGCTCTGCTGGGAATATGGAGTATGGCCCGACTGAGAATATAGTCATTGCAGACTGTACTCTTAAATCCACCTCGGCAGCTCTTAAAATCGGTACAGAGGGTACCGGAGATTTCAAGAACATTACGGTGCATGGTGTTACAATATCCGGAACAAACAGGGGAATATCCATACAGATAAGGGATAAGGGATGTGTGAAGAATGCCATATTCTCCGATATAACAATAGAGACACGCCGCTTCGCTCCCTGCTGGTGGGGAACTGCGGAACCAATTGCAATAACATCAATCAACAGAGTTGCAGACAAAGAGTCGGGAACAATTGAGAACATTGTCTTCGAAAATATAATCGCTTCGGGAGAGAATGGTGTTTTCATCCATGGAAATCATAAGGTGAAGAATATCAGGATGAGGAATGTCAGGATTGAAATGAAGACTACCTCAAAGTGGGAGAAGGGGCTTTATGATTATCGCCCAGGCGAGGGGACTGAAGTCGTGAAGAAAGGAGCCTCTGCATTTTTCATCTCCGGTGTGGATGGCCTTGTCATGGAGGATTGCCAGGCAGTTTTCAAGGATACTGCAGATGGAGCGTTTGTCAGCGATATCGAAATCTCCGATTCCATATATGCTGAGAACAGGAACTTCCGTTCGGAGGGAATCTGATGGCGGCTGCAAGGGAGAGAATTCTTGCGATTCTGAATTATCTTGAAAGCACTCTCTACCGGAGTGAAAGAAGGGAAAGGGCGGAGATTGCACTTGCCGATTACACCATACCTTCCACTTTCCCATCGGAAGCTGAGTGGACTGCTTTTGGAACGGATGAGACATGGGGAGGGCTGGATTCGCACTTCCTCTTCCGTTCCCGGATAGATGGAAGAGAGGGGGAACCGCTTGTTTTGATTGTCACAACGGATTCCTCTGTCCGCTGGAGTACCGATAACCCCCAGATCCTTGTTTATGTCAACGGAGTCCTGAGCGGTACTCTGGATATGAATCACAGGGTTGTCCTGCTGTCTGATAAATGCAGAAGCAATGAGGTGTTTGATGTTTGCTTCTATGCATATTCAAATAGCCGTGGAAAGACAAATTACTTCCACATCTCTTCGGCTGTCCCCTCTTCATCAGTCCTGCCGTTTTATTTCGACCTGAAGAATGTATTTGAAGCAGCTGATCTCCTGGAGGATGGAGATACTGAGAAAATAAGGGCTTTTGCGGCCATCAATAGAGCCATTGATATCCTCGACACACGTTCCCTTTCTCTCCTCGATGAATCTGTTTCTGCGGCAAGAGCCGAGATAATAAGATATATTAATGAGAAGAGAGACCAGAGTGTCACAGTATGGTCGGTTGGAAGCACCCACATAGATGTTGCATGGAAATGGCCGGTTAGGCAGACCCGGCAGAAAGCTGTCAGGAGTGCATTGACTGCGCTGAATCTGATGGAGCGCTATCCTTCATACCATTTTCTTCTCACCCAGCCACAGGTATATGAATTCATACGTTCAGAGCGCCCAGATATCTTCTCCAGGATCAAGGAGAGGATAAAAGAAGGAAGATGGGAAGCTGAGGGTGGAATGTGGCTTGAGAGCGACTGCAATATGGCATCCGGAGAATCCCTTGTAAGGCAGCTTCTTTATGGCAAGCGTTATATAGAAAAAGTCCTTGGAGCTCCTGAGTCGGAGATACTTTGGCTCCCCGATGCGTTCGGCTTCAATGGGAATCTCCCGCAGATTATGAAGAAATCCGGGATAAAGTACTTCATGACGACGAAAATAAGCTGGAGCGATACCCATATCTTCCCTTATGACCTCTTCTTCTGGAAGGGAATCGATGGCAGCGAGATTCTTTCGTACTTCATCTCCACACAGGATTACAAAGGAAATTCCAAGTATCCCGATTACCATACTACGTATAACGGTGTGCAGAACGCTTCCCAGATCATGGGAACCTGGGACCGCTTCCAGAATAAGGATGTGACAGAGGATGTTCTTACCTGCTTCGGTTATGGCGATGGTGGCGGTGGCCCGACTGGGGAGATGCTTGAGAATAGCGAACGCTTTTCCCATGCGCTTGCAAGGGCTCCCCGTGTAAGGCTTTCGGGTGTGCGTCCCTTCTTCCAGGGCATTCTTGAACGGACTCATAAAGCGCTTCCGAAGTGGTGCGGAGAGCTTTACTTCGAGTATCACCGCGGTGTCATGACGAGCATTTCAGATGAAAAGAAGTGGAACAGGTATATCGAAGGCCTTGTTCACGACGCTGAAGTCCTCTCTGTTATGGCAGGCAGGCCAGAGCTTTTCGAGGATGTGTGGAAAACAATCATGCTTAATCAGTTTCATGATATACTTCCCGGTTCTGCAATCGATGAGGTTTATGAGATAGCCTTCAAGGAGTATGAAGCTGCGGCGGAGAAAGCAAAAGCTTCCATCTCATCTTCTCTTTCCAGCCTTTCAGAGCCTGGTGATAACCTTGTCGCTGTCAACACGACCTCCCATAAAAGAACATCGCTCATGCTTCTTGAAGAGCCTGTTCCAGGCCTTTATTCCGAGAGAACATATGATGGTAAATACCTTTATCTTGCAGAGGATGTTCCATCCTATGGTTACTCATCGCGCATTGGCAATATGGTTGAGCCTAGTCAGGTGATAGCGGGATCTGGAAGCTGTTTCGAAACCCCGTACTATAGAATAACGATAGACTCAAATGGAGGTTTATCTTCAATTTTCGATAAGGAAGAGCACAGAGAGGTTATCAAAGAGGGAGAAGCTGGGAATAGGATAGTATCATATGAAGACAGGCCGTTACGCTTCGATAACTGGAACACGGAGGATTACCATAAAGCAAAGCCTTATCCATGGACTCTCAGCGAAGGGCCGGAGGTTGTTGAGAATGGGAAGCTGCGAGCAGCTGTGCGCCTTGTCTATACATCATTATCCTCTAAGCTTACTCAGCATATTATTCTCTACAGGCATACAAAACGTATAGACTTCGTTTCCAGACTTGACTGGGATGGAGACCATTTGTTTGTGAAGGCTGAGTTCCCAGTGGATGTTCATTCGTATAAAGCTGAATATGAGATACAGTTCGGTGCCATAGAGCGCTCTGCTACGATGAATACGGACTGGGACAGGGCAGCCTTTGAGGTGCCAGGACTCAGGTGGAGCGATCTTTCTGAACCTGGTTTCGGAGTTTCCATTATCACTGACAGCAAATATGGCTACAGCGTCAAGGAAGGCGTTATGACTGTGTCACTGCTTAAATCCGGAACATCTCCTGCGGAGAATGCCGACAGAGGGGTCCACGAATTCGTCTATTCTCTCTATCCGCACAAAGGAACATGGAGGGAAGGCGGGACAATAAATGAAGCGGAGGATCTCAATAGGCCACTCTACCATGCTTTCTCCGATAAAGAATCTGATTTCTCATTTATTTCCTCTGACTGCAAGAATATAGTCATTGATACTGTAAAGTGTTCTGAAGATGGTGATGGAATTGTTATAAGGGCTTACGAAGCCTTTGGTACGAGGTGTGAAGCTACTATATCGTTGAATGATGTCTATACCATCTATGAAACGGATCTTCTTGAACGCGATAGGGTTGAAATCTGCGAAGGAAAGAGTATCGAGCGCATTTTCCATCCATTTGAGATTGTTACATTCTATCTCCGAACGTGAAGCCTTTTTCTCCATCCTGTGCTATATTCACAGAAGGAGAAAACTATGGCTGATAATCAGATGGATGAATATGAGGCCCAGACTCTGCGTATCCGCGAGCGGATGGACAGAATCGGTCGTAAGATAATGATTATGAGCGGCAAGGGCGGCGTTGGCAAAACAACAATAACTGTCAATCTCGCCAATGCCCTTGTCGATATGGGATGCCGCGTAGGTGTCCTCGATACAGACCTCCATGGCCCGAATGTGGCTGTCATGTTCGGTTGCCCTGATGCAGAGCTTACAAGCGAGGATGGGCATACTTTCATACCTGTCCAGCCAAGGGAAAACCTCAAAGTCATGTCCCTTGCATTTGCCCTGGAGGATCCGGATGCACCTGTAATATGGAGAGGAAGTCTCAAGAACAGCGCAATCAGGCAGTTCCTGTCCGATGTGGATTGGGGAGAGCTGGATTATCTCCTGATAGATACACCTCCAGGAACGGGCGATGAACAGCTTACTGTATGCCAGTCCATTCCAGAACTGACAGGTTCTATCATAGTCACAACACCTCAGAGCGTCGCTGTGCTGGATGCCCGTCGTTCCGTCAACTTCTCACGCAAACTCGGCGTCGCGATTATCGGGGTCGTAGAGAATATGTCAGGGCTTATCTGTCCTAACTGCGGTTTTGAAATCCCTATTTTCGGAAAGGGCGGCGGAAAGAAGATGTGTCAGGAGATGCACGTGCCGTTCCTTGGCGCGGTTCCGATGGAAGCAGGGCTCCCGGATGCCGAAGATGCCGGAAAGGAATGGATTACGGAACCCGGTGTACATCCATCTGCAGAAGCGCTGAAGGCGATTGCGAATGAAATCAATAATGGTACAGCTTGCTCTACAAGCCGCGATACCTCATTCCTCGGAACTCCTTCCTGCAAACCTTCTGCTTGTGCATCCTGTACATCGAACTGCCCTTCAAGGAGGAAGTCTTGAGAGAGGATCTTATCTGGAAAACGAACTCCAAGAAAGTTGTGATGGATTGCCATATCTTCAATGTACTTACAGCTGAGAGAGAATCTGTCGATGGAAGAAAAGGGGAATTCGTAGAGATACAATCCCCCGACTGGATTGTCGCAATTCCATGGTTCTTAAAGGATGGTACTCCTTACTTCATAATGGAAGAGCAGTTCAGGCATGGCTCAGAGAGCGTTACTAGGGAGTTTCCCGCAGGCCTTGTAGAGAAAGGTGAGGAAGCCATTGCGGCGGCAAAGCGCGAGCTGATGGAAGAGACTGGTATGACCGGGAAGTTCACCGAGCTTGGAAATGTCTGCCCGAATAATGCCTTCATGTCGAACAGGCAGTCTTTCTTCCTTGTGACGGATATCGAGAAGAAAGCCGGACAGTCCCTCGATCCAAATGAAACTATAGATGTGATTGAAGTTCCTGTAGAGGAAGTTATCCGCGATATGGGTACAGGACTCTATGATAATGGAATCATGATGATGGCTATAGGCTTCTTCATGCGCTATGCCGAATCGCATCCGGAGCTGAGAGGTAGAAAATGAGAATAATCCTCCTTGCAATGCTGATGCTTCTCTCTGTCTCATGCCAGAGTACTACTGAAGCGACTGTCACCGTATCAGGGAATGCTGTCATACAGGCTGTTCCCGATATCATCAGATTCAGCGTCACTGCATCTTCTGTGGGCGCAACCACAGAGGAAGCCAGGGCTGTCGCTTCCGGGATGATGAACATCTCTGTCTCGGTGCTGAAGAAGCTGGGTGTAAGCGAGGAGGATATCACTACATCGTATTTCTCTGTCTCCCCATACTATTCCTATGAAGATGGGGTACAGTCTGTCATAGGGCAGATTGCTGTTGAGCGCATCAGTGTCGTACTTCGGAATCCAGAAATCATAGGGGATGTAATTGAAAGTCTTTCCAAGATGGATGGGATAGAAATCTCAGATATCAGTGCGGATAAGTCTGATAAATCTGTCGAGATCATGAAAGCCCGAGAGCTTGCTGTTCAGGATGCATATAGCAGGGCAACTGTCTATGCAACAGCCGCCGGTTATACACTTGGTCCTCTTGTTTCCCTCTCTGGAGAGGATGATGGATATACAAGAGAGAAGGTTTATGCGCTCTCTGGATCGGGAGCCGGAACAGAATACCATTCCGGCACGATTGAGGTTGGAGATTCCGTCAGCGCTGTCTTCTCCCTTTTGGAATGATGAGAATCATCAATACAGCTGATACACCAAGTGCTATGCAAAGCACAGGCATAGAAGAGCCATAACCGAATGAATCTATGGCCTTCCCGAATACTGCATTGAAAATAACATCGAGGATGCTTGCGGCGCTCACAGCTACAGTTGTTGCCCTCGCGCCAAGCTTCTCCGGTGCGTGCTTCCTTACAAGGGAGACTGTTGTCGGGTAGACAATCGATATAGCAAGGCCTACGAGGAACAGAAGCGGAAGCATCGAGAAGCCGAATGCGGCGGATGCTATGACGGTTGCCGCGGCAAGGGAGAGGAAAAGCATTCTTTCCGCACCTATGCGGTCTACGATTGTTCCAAGCACAAGACGCCCTATCATGATACCGGCACTGTACAGCGAGAGCGCAAAACCTGCTTCTGCGGCTGTTATTCCGATGAATTCTGTGCCGTACATTATGATGTAGTTCGTTATTCCATGCTCCGCTATCAGATAAAGTCCGAGTGTCAGGGCGATGAGAACAATCATTCCGGTCTCCATCTTTGCTACACCGCTATCATTGCCTGTCTTGCTCTCCTGGGCGGTGTTTCCTTCATCTTTCATTCTGAGCACAGCAACGGCGAGGGGAACGAGCAGTACTGCCATTGCAATAAGCACTCCGTTCCACACCTTTATGCTGGATGAATATGCAGAGAGAATAAGCTGCGATCCCGATGTTCCTATTCCCTGAAGGAAGAAAAGCGCATTCAGCAGCATCAGGCTCTTTGTTGCGGAGAAGGAGTCCGAGATGAGATTTATTGTCGTATTCAGCAGTGTTGATATCCCGAGCGCTAGGAAGAAGCCGATGAGGAGAATTGCATATTCGGAGCCGAAAAGCAGCAGAATCTCAGAGAATGCGAGAGCTGCGATGAAGGCTGCCATCGCTCTCTTCCTTCCGATTCTGTCCAGTATCATTCCGCCGAATAGGAGACAGATAAGGTTCCCCAGATAGCTTGCAGAGACAATGAGCCCGACTTGGGACATTGAGAATCCGAATACCGAAGTGAAAAGCGGAGTGAAGATCCCCCTGAGCGCGTCGCTTACGCCCAGGATGACCATCAGAATCGCTGATATCGCATAAAGCCCTTTGTTTCTCATAGATCAGCATCCATTGCTTCGATGAGGAAGAGCATTGCCATAGCCTGCCCGTATGGCATCGGGTGGATTGGGATTTCCCTGTACCAGTCAAGGCTCTCCCTTCCCATAGGAGTTCCATATGAGCAGAGGTTAAGCACACCATTTTCGTCGATGGCATCGAGAATCGCTGGAAGCGCTTTGGAGGCGATGTCCTTATACTTCTCATCGAGCAGACCGAGCTTTATTCCAAGGAGTATTCCATATCCAAAACCAGCTGTGCAGCTTGATTCGAGGTACGAATCCTCATGGTCGAGGAGTGTGTGCCACAATCCTGACTTATCCTGCAGCTTGCCAATCGTATCGACCTGTCTTGTGAGGACAGTGGAAACATAGTGCTTCAGGCTTGGCTTGAGGTGGATTATCTCCTCGAAAAGAGGAAGTGCTATAGTTGCCCAGCTGTTGCCGCGGCCCCAGAATGCACCAGCAAAGTGGTTCTTCTCCTTATAGGTGTAGCCATGATACCAGAGTCCCGTGACTGTATCTGCAAGCTGTTCGATGTGAAGAAGCAGCTGATACTCGGATTCCTCTATATAATCCTGGCGCTTATCTATCCTTCCCATATTGGCAAGCGGCAGGACGCTCATCATCAATGTATCATCCCATAGCTCGCCTTCATTCACATCATCCGTTGTCCTGTGCTGGAAGCCGCCTTCAGGAGTACGCGGAAGACCGCCTTCGAAGAGCCATTCTGTCCATTCGCGTGAGACTTTCAGATACTCCTCATTCCCGAGGTATTCTCCGAGGTACTCCAGCGCGAGAATCGGGGCCATTGTGTTCACATTCTTTCCGGGAAGGCCGAATTTGATTCTCTCATCATAGTACGATGTGAGCATATTCAGATAGCGCTCATCCTTTGTCTTCTCAAAGAGTTTCCACAGGCCAAAGAGTCCGACTCCCTGTGTCCATTCCCAGTACCTGTATTTCTCCCTATCCTCGACGCCCTGGCCGAATTTTCCGGAGACGTAATCTGGATCATCCTCCTGATAGAGTACCGGTAGAAATCCTTTGATAAGAGTTTCAAGTTTCTTTACAACAGTTTCGCGCATAAATTGTTCGCTCCCTTTTTATGATTATTTGCTTATATCTTCGAAAAACACTTCGCCGGATGGAGTGAAGCCTTTGTAGACCTCAGGTTTTCCGTTGACGGAAAGCGTCTGCTCCCATCCCCCCTCGATAAGACCATAGTCCTGGTCATTGAAGGAGTAGGTGAGAGTATTGCTGTCCATCTTTGGATTGACACCGAGCATCCTGGAGATGAAATCATCCAAGCTTCCTTCCTTCCATGTGTCGGAACAGCGGACTATCCAGATATTCCTCTTTCCCTGGCTGATGAGCTCCCTCTCTTTATTGGGGCCTTCCTCTGTCAGCGCTATACCGTTCATGGCAGTTACTGCGATAAGCCCACCTTTTTCGCTTTCACCGAAAGCCCAGCCATCCCTTATGACTGTCCTCTTGAATGCGAAAACAGGGAAATATGCATGGGTGAAATCCACTGGATGTTTGTCGCTGACTTCCCATACAACGGAGGCAAAGCCTTTGTACTGGTTCACTCTAGGAAGAGTTCCTGATCCTGCCCAGTATGAGGGACGTGCCTGTCCATAGAGTGCGAATTCCCCAGGATGGGTTATCCAGAGATGAGCTTCAGCTCCAAGAACAGCGTGGATTACATCCTCCTGGAACCCTCGGCGTCCCGGATTGAAATCATTGGCGGCACTCAGAAGATATCCTGAAGTCTTGTATACAGTCACATCGGCATAGCCTTTGTATCCATGTGTGGATTTCCAGGAAAGGGCTTTTCCTTCCTCTATCCTATGGTATTTTGCATTCTCCGCGTCGGGCGTGTATCCGCTCATCAGAAGAGGGACGGAACCTTTTCCGGCGTGTGACTCGTTTCCGATTCCATATCCGATCCAGTTTATGAAAGAAGGGCAGTTGGAGTAATTTCCCATCAGTTCTTTCAGGTATGTTCTGCCGCTTGTAGTGCTGAAAATGCCTTCGAATGATGTTATTGCAAGCAGTCGGAAGACATATTCTAGTGCCTTTCTTGCATTCTCCTTCATTTCCTCATTCCTGGTCTGGGCATAGAGCGATGCGAATCCCAGCACATCGATTGGAAGGTATGGAGGGCTGTTCCACTCTGTGAAGCCATCTTTGAAGAATGTATCGAACCATGGGCGAAGCATCGATATGGCCTTCTTCTGCTTCTCGATGCCTGTCATCCCGCTGTTTGTGAATATCCTGTCTGGATACATTTCTCCTGCAATGAGCTCCGATACATGGAACATCAGTGCATGATTCTCGCTCCAGAACCACATCGCATCGTCGCCTTTCTCATCATGCCAGTACCTGAATGAGAGCAGGCATTTCTCCATATCCTCGAGAGTCTCTTTTCTTATCAGGCCGCTATTTCCGAAGTTTCTTATCATGAATGGGAAATAGGAGATGTAGAAATCGGAGCAGTCCGAGCGCTTGTTGATGAAATCGAGCTGAGCCCTCAGTATCCTCTCTATCTTATCCTTGTCGCCATTGGTGAAAAGCAGGGCCATTGCCATATTCGAGTTCCCCTCACCGTAAAGCGAGAGGTATCTCCAGGCTTCCTTTCTACGCTCTTCGATATTCTCCGAAGTATCGCCCTGGAAAGAGAAAGGAAAATTCTCGAATGTCCTTACGGTTCTTATTGTAAGTCCTTCGACTTCAGTGGACACTTCCATCCTCAGAAATCCTACAGGAAAGTCCTCCACCGGCCCGAGATCTGCCTTTTCAGCTCCTCCAGGGAATACCGCATCTGCAGTCTTGAAGAGCCCGAGAGCTGTATTTTCCTCCGTTGCTCCCTTCATATGGATTTTTATTGTTCTGTCCGTAAAAGGATTGCAGATCGATGTTGTTATGTGTCCCGAAGTGAAGGAGCTTCTGTCGAAAGCAAAAGTCTCCATTGCTTTCTCTGTCTGGATTATGAGGTCTGTGTCCCTGCTGCCCATAGGGACTTTCTGCTTCAGCTCTCCAGGACCCTGGATAAGGTGGAAAGATACAGAGAGTTCTGTGTCTCTCTCCGCGAATTCGTCAGCTTCTACTACGAAGATATTGTCTCCCTTCTCAAGGTGAAGCGTGCACACGCATTCCCTGACCTCATTCCTCCTGTATGGACGGAATGAGAATACTTCCTCTTTGTCCCTGAAGATTGACATTCCGCCTTCAACCGCAAGCGAGAAGCTGTAATCACCGGCGCACGATGCTTCGAGAACGATATATGCGGCAAGACTTAGCCATCTCGGCGTAGGGGAGAATATGGATGCTCCGATTACAGGATCTCCGAACGGGGCTCTGTAATTCACTCTGACATTCCTGTCGATGAGAAAAGCTGTTCCCTCTGGTTCTGCATCCAGAAACTCAGGGGCTTCGATGCCTTTCTTCGAAAGCTCTTCCAGGAATTTGACTCTTACAGGATTCTCATGAGTCGATGCTGCAGTTGAGCCAATCCATACATTTGACTCCTCCTCGATAGCTACCGGCTCACCCTTTACATCTTCAATCCTTGGTTCTGTGACAAGGTATCTTGTGATATATCCATGCTCAAGTTCTGAGATATGCCAGTTCATCACACCCTCCGAAAGAGCAGTATACCTGAGCACCTGCTATTTTCTACATAATTGTTGTCGTCTTGCCTTAACAATATCGCGTATTTTGCGTAATATTTGAACATGGCTGATTTAATGGATTCACTTTATTTCGAAGAAGGCTTCACTATCAGGTTGAACAGCGACAGAGACCCGCTTTTCCTGCTGATTGATTATGGTAGCCGGAGCTATCCGATGAATATGGCAAATCAGCATTATCATGACTTCTATGAGATTTTCATCACGCTTGAAGATGATGCTGCACACCTTGTCAATGGAAGATATATGCAGCTTCATAAAGGCGATATAATCTTTCTACGGCCACAGATGCTCCATATGTCGATTTATCCGAAGCGCCAGACTTCACAGAAGAGGATAATAATAAATTTCAACTCCGGGACACCTATTCCTGGAATGGAGTATCAGGCAAATAAAATAAAATCGCTTTTCGAAAGCGATGAACCTGTCCTGAGATTGTCTTCAGGTGACTTGTCGAAGGTTGTAAAGCGTCTGAACAGCATTTTCACTGCAGGGAAAAAGAAGGATTCTGGCTGGCAGCTTGAGATTTATTCCCTTTTCATTCTTTTCCTGCTTGAGCTTGTAAGGCTATCAAAACGCAACACATACTCAGAGGAGAATAGGCCAGGGCTTCCAGATTTGAAGATGTACGCAATCACTGAGTACATTGACTCTCACTACATGGAGCCATTGTCGCTGCGGGAGACGGCTGAGAAGTTTGCCATTTCTCCGTTCTATCTTTCTCACCAGTTCACGAAGATCATGGGTATGTCTTTTGTCAGCTATGTGCAGAAGGTCAGGATACGCTACGCACTGCAGATGCTTTCCTATACCGGGGCACGGATTCACGACATAATCATGGAGTGCGGTTTTGCTTCATCATCTCAGTTCAATAGGACCTTCTCCTCTTTCTGCAATATGAGTCCATCGGAATTCCGTAAGCTGAGCAGCACTGACAGGGATATAGTCATAAGTTCTCTCGATCCGGAGAAAAGCGAGGTCGTTCCTTCTGCGTTTCCCCCTAGATACAGAACGCTGCCGAGGAAGAGACGTGGTGTTGATGGCTTTAAGATTGGCACCTTAGCTTCATCGCTCTCTTCTTCCGATCCATCGGTAATGAAGGAAAAGCTATCGCTTATCGGAGTTGAGACCGTTGTCATAAACATACCGAAATGTTTTCCTCAGATTCCTTCCTATACGGCACTCAGCGACAGGAGACTTGGGGATATAGCGGAGAAGAACTTCGATGTGACGGCTGTAGAAGTCGATGGAAGGGATCTTTGTTCGCCCGATGATGCGAAAAGGGAAGCTGCAATAAATGAATGCATCGCAGCTACCCGTGCTGCCGGTATCCTCTCTGCACCATTTTTGTCCATAGTTCCGGAAAGCGGCAGTCCTGCCATATTCTTGTCATCGCTCGAGAGGATAGAGAAGAAAGCCGCTGGATTCGGTGTCACCGTTGCCGTGATTCCCTCAGTGGGCAGTGCTGTTGATGGGTTCGATGGAGCTTCGAAGCTAATAGAGTCCAATCAATCTGTCATGCTTTTTGTAAATCCCCTTCTGCTTCTCCATGATGACAGGGAGAATACCTTCTCATTCTTCGAGGAAGTATTCTCTGTTCTCGGGGATAGGATTGCAGCCCTTCTGCTGTCTGACAGGGTTGAGGGCCACAGCGTTAACATAGGAAAAGGCGTCATGGCGAAAACCTACCCGAGGATAGCTGCATTGCTGACCCATAGCATACCACTGATCAGGGCGGGGCATGAGTCTGTAGCTATATCCGATGACCTGATGTATATCAGGAGGATATTCCTCTAGCCGAGCACGGAGAGCGTATAGCTGTTGAGTGTATCTCCCTCGTACAGAAGTCTGTACAGTGCCTGTACGAGCGGGAAGCTCTCTGCGACTCCTTTCTGCCTTGTTATCTCTCCAATCAGCTTCACCGTTCTCAGGCCTTCCACGACAGTGGAGGATTTCGAGTTCGGATCGTAGCCGAAGCCTTTGCCGATTAGCATTCCGAGCGTTCTATTCCTGGAGAGGTCATTCAAGGCTGTAAGTCCGAGGTCCCCGATTCCGCAGTATCTGAAGATTGTATCTTCATCGCAGGAGAATATCTTCAAAAGACTTCTCATTTCGTTTACTGCTTTTGTATACACAAGGAAGTCCACGTTCGGGCTGTTGAACTTGCCGGATACGATACCGATTGCGATTGCATACATATTCTTCAGGATACTCATCAGCTCGACAGCCCTTACATCGCTCGAGTAATCCAGAGAGAACTGCGTGTCCGGGAGGATTTCATTCCTGAAATAATCAAAATCTTCCTTTTTGCCGCCAAAGGTGAACGAAGTAGGGAATCCGTTTATTGTCTCTATCGCGAATGATGGTCCCTTCATGCTGGCAGTTCGTTTGAATGGTATGTTCTCCGTGATGAAAGCGCCATCATCGCTCATTCCTTTCGCCAGGTTGATAATCAGGGGTTCGCCATCTGTGTTTCTCCTGATTTCCTCGGAGAATGTGACAATTGCCTTCGAGGGTATTACAAGCATTACAACGTCAGCTTCCCTGAATACCGAAAAGTCTGAAGTCGCAGAGAGATAGCGGTTCAGAAAGCGTGTGGGGAAGTATTTCCTGTTTGTGTGCTTCTCGTTTATCTCCTTCTCCACATCCTTCTCGATTGTATGAAGGGTGACTCTGTTGTTTATGTTCCAACAAAGTCTCTCGGCTACTGCTGTTCCGAAAGTTCCAGCTCCTGCGATTACAATATTGTTCACTTGTCGATCCTCCTGATGATATAGAGCCTGGATGAATAATCTCCAAGCATCCTCATACCTTCGTGGTGTCCGATTCCTGAAAGCTGCTCAACCATTGACAGACCTCCCCATTTCAGGGCATCTCCTGGGATTTCATAGCATTCGGATTCCTCTGGATAGGCATATACCTCTTTCTCCGGAACCACATGACGCCTTGAGAATATCCTGTAGTTGTAGCTTTCATTTGCATCGGGCACTACAAGGCGCTCTGCTGTTGTGTTCGGCCTTATCATCTTCTGCAGATAGAGCATCAGTATAGTCGATCTGTCCTCATTGGATACTGTCCAGATTATCCTGTTTCCATTCTCGACGACCCTGAAGCGTCCTGTTTCCAGCAGCGGTCTGAAAGCCTTGTAGAATTCTATCTGCTCCTTGAAGGCCTTCATTTCTCCCCTTGAGAATGATGATGGATCTGTAGAGTATGATAGGACACCGAATGCCGAGATGTTGAATCTCGTCTCCCTGTCCACAATCCTCCTTGTTGCAGAGTTCGGGGAAGGTGAGACTACGGTTCCTATCACAGACTGCGGATACACCAGTGTAAGATTGGCTATCATCCTGGCCCTTTCCAGCGGGTCCGAGAGACAGCTCGGGGAGATTGAGGATGAAACGGCAAGCATCCCGAGATCGAATCTCGAGCCACCTCCCGCAGATGTTTCTATATACATCTCCGGGCATCTCCTTCCTATCTCAGAAAGGATTCTGTAGAGTGCGGATGTATATTCATGTGCATACATTCCATAGTCCCTTATTCCGGAGAGCGTATATAGGTCGGAGTAATGCCTGTTCATATCCCATCTGAGGTAATCGAGCCTTACAAGTTCGTGGAGTCTTACGATTGTCTGGATAATCCAGTCCTGAACATCGTAGCGCGTGAGATCCAACAGCTCTTCATGGCGCCCTTCGGCGTTTGTCTCTCCATCCCTTCCGATTATCCACTCGGGGTGTGATTTATAGAGCATTGACTTCACACTCACAGCTTCCGGTTCGAACCATAGTCCGAAGAGGAGGCCACGGCGATGTATTGAATCGGCAAGTTCAGTGATGCCCGATGGGATTTTCTGGGTATTCACATACCAGTCCCCCAGGCTTGTTCTGTCGTTATTCCTTGTTCCGAACCAGCCATCATTGATGAGAATGCCTTCCACTCCCATCTCGCTGGCACCTTTTGCAATCTGTTCAATCCTGTTTTCAGTGGTATTGAACCTGAGAGTTTCCCATGTGTCGAGCATCAGGGGGCGCATCCTGTCCTTCCAGGATGAGCGGAGGATTGATGTTGTTATGAACATCTTGGCTCTGTCTCCAGCAGCTTCCACCCCATTCTCGCTGAATGTCATCACAGCTTCAGGTGACTCAAAGCTTTCCCCATTCTCCAGCACCCATGAGAACATATCTGGATTGATTCCCCAGATGATATGGGTCATTCCATGTTCCGTGACTGACATACTTGCTCTGTGTGGCCCGGAGTAGAGCAGGTTCAGCACATATGCAGATCCATCTTTCCTGACGAGAATGAAGGCAGGATTTGCTTCCGCGGATGATACAAGGCGCCGGCTTTCGGATACGAATGTTCCGCTGTCCAGGAGCGTCTCACGCTTTTCGAATTCGCGCCCCCATGTTCCTGTCAATGTTATTGCCTTCATTCCAGTTTCCCTGAAATCGAGCTGTGCAGATGCCAGGGAGCGCACGACAAGGCGCTCGTCGGAAGTATTCTTTATCACACTTCTCCTGGTTATGGTATCGGATGATGGGAATACTGTGTAAATCAGGGTGAGTTCAACGTGTCTCAGACTATCGATGAAAACAAGCGAGAGTGTTTCAGCTTCGTTATAAGGATCTTTTGCCTGTGGCATCGGAAGGCCTTTTGTTGTCTCTGTTCCTTCTTTTATGGAGTTCCCCGCATACTTCAGATCCAGAGTTCTTTCTCCATCCTTTCCCCTTGATACCGCAACAAGAGGAGTGCGGTAGTCGCCGCGCCCTTCTGCGGAGAATTCCAGCTTTGCATCGTCCAGGACCAGGGTAGTGAAATTCCTGTCAGTATATGTTCCCATACCGGGACGTGCATACCTTTTTTCGCTCATGCCAGTTACTGCGGAAAACGCATCGCGTAGCTTCCTGCCATAGTAGATATGTTCAGCGTGTCCTGTTTCCAGTATTCGGATTATATAGCTTGTGTTGTCCGTTGAGAGATGAAATATACTTTTCGACAATGCTTCAATCATGGATAACCTCTGGATAATGCTTTAGAATAATAGTATATCAGATTGCTTCGTTTGTCGTCATTGGAGGTCGGATGGATATAAGGAGACTTGCTCTTTGGGAAGGTCGGTATGCTACATATATGTCCAATGATATCTTCTCATCGCTGATAGAAGATCAGGGGGAAGTGCTTCTTGAGCTTACATCCCGCACTCTTTCCGGGGCAAGGATAAATGCCCTTTCCCTTCCGTATTTCAGAGGAACGGGCGCTGGTGTCATCTCCGATGATAATGGCGAATGGTGGCAAGGAAGCCAGGCTCTTTATCAGGCGGGAGGAGGGTATTTCACATTTCCATCTTCCTCCGGCGAGCATATTAGCTCGGTCAATACCTACTGGACACTCCGGCGTTATGGTACGGAGGAGGACTATGGCGGGGTCTGGCGGCTTTCGGAGATGAAGAGCAGGGAAGAGGGAAACAGATATAAGCTTGAGAAAATTGATATGCTGCTTCCAGGTCATCCTGTGCTCTATACCGCGATTAGGATTACCAATACAGGGGCAGAGACTCTCCTCGGTTCCGCATCGTGGCATAGCATGATTTCCTCCCCGCTTCTGGAAACGGGGTCGTCAATCTCCTCCAATGCAAGATACTGGACAGCATATGCACTTTCTAGGAGGGAGTCTGGAGTAAATAGATTCCTCCCAGGAATGGTCTTTGATGAACTGAAACACGCACCGCTTGTCAGAGGAGGAACAGCAGACGCAGGGTATGTCCCGCCGCCGACGGGCACTTATGATTATATGATAGGGAAAATCCCGGAGAAGGGAACACTTGGATGGGCTGCGGTGAATAACCCCAAATGCCAGCTTTTATACTTCATGTTCACTCCTCACATTGATGACGATGATGTATTCTCATTCCCCAATGTCGATATCACGGAGAATTATCTTGGCCGCATGGATGCCCCCTGGGCCCTTTTTGATGGTGCGACTCCGGAATTGCGGGCTGTGACACTCGGTTTTAACACAGGTCCGAAAGGAACGAGGAATCTCTCACTTGAACCTGGAGAGAGCAGGCTCATCCTCATCGGAAATGGATTCATAAGCTATGACAATCCTAGGTTGGGGCTTGGTTTCTATTCCACTGAGTTCACAGATGAAGGTATAGTGTTCAAGAGGACGAAGAGCTGGGCCTTGCTGCCTGCAGACCATAAATTCACAGCGCTTAGGAATCTTTCATCGAAGCTCTTTGGGCAATAGGAGCCCCTTGAAATGAAGCTTCGGAATGTCCTTTTGATGCTCATAGGTGTTGCAGGCATGGGTGTATCCCTTTCGTTTCTCCTCGGTGTCGGATACGGAACGGATACATCGTCATTCATGAATTCCTCGGTAGCAATGAGGACAGGGTTGTCCCTTGGAATTGTCATGGTTTCGATGAATGCCGTACAGCTCGTTGCAGAGCTGGTGTGGGGCAGGCATTATATCGGTCTGGGAACGCTTGTTAATATGACGGCAATAGGATTCATCTCCGATTTCTGCACATATCTTTCTTCTTTGTACATCCCTCAGTATCTTTTCCATGCTCAGCCATACAGGACATTGATTTTCATTCCATCGCTTGTGTTCTTCCTTCTCTCTGCCGCTCTTTACATGAATTCTGATACAGGGTTGGCTCCTTTCGATGCCATTCCGATGATTGTATCGGGAAAGGTCCCTCTGCCTTTCTTTGCGGTGAGGATGGCGTGGGATTTCCTTGCAATAGCCATTGGCCTTATTGCCGGTGGAAGATTGACAATCGGGACAATCATTATGGCCTTCACAGTAGGTCCCGCTGTTTCCTGGATTGGAAAGCTGATGAGAGGAATGGCTGTATGATTGTGGAAGAAAAGCTTGCAATTTGGTAATACAGATATATGGGCAAACGATATACCATCTACGATATCGCAAGAATATCTGGGTACTCTCCGAAGACTGTCGCCAGAGTGATAAACGGAGAGGATAATGTTGCATTATCCACAAGGGAGAAAATCCGCAAGGTAATTGCAGATATCGACTATGAGCCCAATGCATTTGCTAAGAACCTGAAATCCAAGAAGGACAGGACTGTCCTGGCATCTATAAGTTCCCCTGGGAATGCCCCGCTGGAGTGGATTCAGATGATGATTGAGCAGATCAGTCTTTTGTGCCAGCAGCGTGGTATCACTTTATTTGTCGAATACTGCTATGATCCTGGAGAATCCATTGCCAATTCGATCCTGAGCAAGAACATCAGCTATATAGACGGTGTGATAATCTTCTACGAGAGGAAAGCGGATCCTAGAATCAGACTGCTCAAGGATAAAGGTATACCTTTCGTGGTTTTCGAAAGGGCATATGACGATACTGTTGATTATGTCGGTAACGCAAATTACGGGATCCTCTACAATGTCTTCAGCGCTTTATGCCGCAAAGGGCTTGAATCAACTGTCCTTTTCCTCAGAAAACCAACACTTGTTAACATTGATAGAGTTAATGGCGTATTGGATGCCTTCTCTGACAGCGGATTGGATAAATCAAAAGCAGAAGCGGTCTATGGCATTGCCGGTGCAAATGAAGCATATGAGTACACCACTGCACATCTTGAGGAGATTGCGAAGAAAGATCTCATATTCATCTCCGGTGATGTACGTTCGCTTGGGGTTTACAGGGCCCTTTCCGAGCATGGCATAAAAATAGGTGAGGATATCTCGATAATAGGGTTCGATGACATTCCTGCCAGTCAGTATCTTCTGCCAAGTCTGTCAACTATACGTCCAGACTATCCCCGGCTTGCAGAGAGCCTTATTGAAACGCTTTTCCCATCTTCCGATGCCGTTGTCGAAAAGCTTATTATGCCGATTTTCATCCCACGCGATAGTCTTAGCCCTGCTTTTCGATGATTTTTCACGAATTGTTAACACAAATTTTGTTGACGAATCGATAGAATGGATGGACACTTTAGTTGTTATGACACCGGTGTCATAATTTAAAGGAGACATCATAAAAAGAATCATTGTTGCAATGCTTGTGTTAATAACAGCTCTGTGTTCTGTCTTTGCAAGCGGCCAGGCAGAGGATGATGGAGTTGTTACTCTTGAATTTGCAATAAAGGAAACAGGTTCCACTCTTGAAGCCTATGAAGCTATTGTGGATTCTTTCAATTCCTCAAGGGATGATGTGCAGGTTGAGATAGTTTCATACGGAAAGGATTATCAGTCGCTGATGAAGACAAAGATGGCAGCAAACGATCTGCCGGATCTGTTCACAACCCATGGCTGGGCTGTCGCTCTCTATGGCGATTACCTTGAGCCCCTCAATGACAGGGCATGGACTGAACATCTTATTCCTGAGATAAAATCCACTGTCACAGATTACGACGGCAACATCGTGGCTCTTCCGATGGATATAGATATCACGGGACTTATCTGCAACGATGATGTACTTGCCGCAGCTGGAATTGAATCAAGGCCGGTTACTCTCGATGAGTTCCTGGAAGATTGCGAGAAGATCAAGGAAGCGGGGTATACACCGATTCATATTGCAGGAAAGGATTCCTCGGATGTGGCAGGGCTTTTTTCCAGGATTTCTCTCTCGATTCTGACAATGTCGAAGACACAGAACTATGCAGAGGAGCTTCTTGATGGAACATTCGATTGGACAAAGTATGATGAGGTTGGACAGTTTGTCCTGAATCTCGTCGACAAGGGCTATACGAATGTTGATTACCTCACTGCCGACAAGTCTGGTACATACAGAGGGCTTGCACAGAACAAGGTTGCATTCGCATTCCAGTCCAATCTTACTATCGCGGAAGTGAAGAAACTCAATCCGGATGCAAATGTCTCCATGATGGAAATCCCCGGTTATACAGAAGGCGATGATAGCTTCCTCATCAGCGGCGAGCGCGATGCGGTTGGTGTATGGAAGGATTCTGAACATCTGGATGCAGCTCTTGAGTTCATAGATTACCTTGCAAAGCCGGAGAATGTCCTTCTTGTTGCTGAAGCATACAGTCTTCCACCATCAATGGATAATGCAGAAGTAACGGATCCTGGTATTCTCGCAATACTCGATCAGATAATCGGAACAACTGTAACGAACCACTTCGACAGACAGTACCTTCCGGATGGAATGTGGAATACTCTCAAGGTCTACAGCACTTCCGTGCTTTCTGGAGAGTCTACCGTTTCTGAAGGTTCAGAGCTTATGGCTCAGGACTATGCAAGGCTGAAGAAATAAGGAGAACGTTATGAAGCGCAGCCGTTCTTTATACACTATGGCAATACCAGCAGTGTTGCTTATCACAGTGTTCGTATTCATACCATTGCTGAACGGTATAAGAATCTCCCTTACGGACTGGGATGGGTTTTCCCAGTCCAGCTCCTTCGTGGGGTTCAGTAATTACCTGAACATCTTCAAGGATTCCAGGATTCTTCATGCGATAAAGAATACATTCTATGTAGGTATCGGGGATACATTGCTTCAGAATGTCTTCGGTCTTATGTATGCGCTTCTTCTGAACAGGAAATTCAGGGGCCGGAGTGCTATCAGGGCAATAATCTATCTGACTGTCATGGTATCCAGCCTGATTATGGGATACATCTGGTTCTTCATAGTTCAGTACGACAATGGTGCCCTGAATGATATCCTGATGCTTTTTGGAGCGGAGCCTGTGGATTGGCTTGGAAGCGGAACAAGAGCCGTCAATTTCATCATGGTCATAACATCGATGCAGTTTGTCGGTCAGGCTATGGTCATCTATCTTGCAGGACTTCAGGGTATTCCAAAGGAAATGTATGAAGCTCCTATGATTGATGGTGCTTCTTCCATCCAGACTTTCTTCCGTGTGACACTCCCTCTTCTGAGAAATTCCATCCTTACCAATGTGATTCTCAAGCTTATCGGAGGTCTGCAGATGTATGACCTTGTTGTAGCTCTTACTAACGGTGGTCCGGGGTTCAGTTCCCATACTATTTCAACTATGATCAATTACCTTTATTTCGATGCTCAGAATGCAGGCTATTCTGCAGCTCTTGGCGTTGTTCTCTTCTTGATAATCATGACGGCAACGATTG
>CALXXO010000010.1 GCA_944392705.1 uncultured Spirochaetaceae bacterium | reverse complement strand
AATGCTTGAGATCATTAACTGTCATAGGTTTCTCCTTATCCTTATTTCATATCTGCGGTAAGGCAGTTATATGCTATTTGAAAGAATAATTACTATCAGGGTGTTTGGCAAGCAAGCATTTCTTCCAACCCCCTCTAAAAGGGGCTCTACAAGGGGCTGGAAGACAATAATCTATCTGTATACACTCAAAGCATGATAGAACTAGCACTTCCAGCAGGAACAATAAAAGAAGCTATCGCAGCTTTCAGAGCAGGCGCGGATGCCGTTTATTTCGGAATGAAGGATTTCTCCGCACGTAAAGGAGCTGGCAATTTCTCCGAGGAAGACCTTTCGAGAATAAGGCGCTATGCACTGGAAAACAGCAGGAAAATATACATTACAGTAAACACCCTGATAGACGATACGGACCTGCCACGGCTGCACGAAACACTAAAAACAATCAACAGATACGGCTGCGATGGCCTGATCATCCAGGATCTGGGAGTAGCCAGAATAGTAAGAAAGGATTTTCCTTCATTGCCCCTCCACGGATCCACACAGTTGGCCGTCCATACTGTCAGTGGAGTAAAGGCCCTGCAGTCCCTTGGTTTTGAGCGTGTCGTTCTATCAAGGGAACTCAACCTTGATGAAATAAGATCAATAAGAAAAGAATGCCAGGATGTTGAACTCAAAGTCTTCATCCACGGTGCGCTGTGCTATGGATTCTCGGGCCTTTGCATGGCTTCTCACTGCATTACTGGACGTTCTGCGAATGAAGGAAGCTGTGCTCAGATATGCCGCTCATGGTTCAGGGATGTGGAAACAGGCAAAAGATATTATCCATTCTCCCTTGAAGACCTGGATGCAGGAGTGCTTGTCAGAGAACTGATGGATATAGGAATCGATAGCCTGAAAGTGGAAGGAAGGCTAAAGGGACCGGAATACGTAGATGCCGTCACAAGATACTATCGCGCGATAATCGACAAAAAAGACCCGAAACCATATAAACACAATGTATCAGTCTCATTCCAGAGAAAAGCAGGACCGGGATTCCTCCTTCCCCTTCATCCGGGGCACCAGACATTAACAACTGGCCCCTACCCAGGGCATCGCGGAGAGGATATCGGGAAGGTTATCGACCAAAGGGGAAGAAAACTACTTGTCGAGACAAATCGCAGAATCAAAGCATATGACGGCCTGATGGTTCTGCAGGAAGACAAAGGACTACAGATACCTTATCGGTTCTCTGCAAAAATAACTGAAGCAATTGGTGACAGAGCAATCTTAATGCTACCTGATGATGAAAGGATAAAAGCAGGCAGTACGCTGTATATGATCTCTGACAGCGCTCTTAATATGAAGGCTATATCCGAAAATGAGCTTCCGTTGATGAAAAAACAGATAAATGCGGAAGTGAGAATCAATAACAGCTCAATAACAGTAAAGGCAGGAGACCTTGAGGAAGAATATGCTGTTGATGTGCTCCCTTCTGAGAATACACCGGACAAAGCGATAAATACGATATTCTCTCAGTCGGGCGATTACAGTATCCAGCTTCACCCTATAGATGTAGTGAATGCATCCGGAAAGAATAATTGCTATATAAATCCATCGATTCTGAAAAAAGCCAGGAGGGATTTCCTTTCAAAGCTATCCGAAGCGGATACTGACAGCAGAAATTATTATCCAAGTACAGTCTCATACCCATCATTCCAACTCCCTGATAGAAAGCTTCTCGACGGAGAAAGGACTCCCTGGAATCCTGATGGCATTGTTATTGATGGAAGAACTTACATCACACTTCCAGCTGTACGCTATGATGAGAAAGCTATCTTTGAAAAGCTTGAAAAAACTCTCAGAGATGCGGTTGATCCAATCATAGGGATGAACAATATTGGCGATTTGATATTTGCCGAAAAGCATCCAGAATACCAGTATTTCGCTGATATCTACCTATATCTTCCAAACCGGGAAGCAGCCCTGTTGCTTAAAGAGAGAATACCTTCTCTTGTCGGAGGATATCTATGGCTTGAAAGGACGCAGTTCACCGCTCCTTGGCCATTTGAGCCTACAATTGTCAGGAATTACACTCCCCCACTGTTTATATCAAGGGCTTGCTATCGTCACGATGGGCTCGGCATGGACTGCAAAGGCTGCACAAAACACAACACCTTCCATGCAGAACAGAATGGAAGGCGTTATATAGTTTTCAATGATAATTGTTCGACAATCGTCAGGAAAGATGAAGCTGCCCGATGAGAGCAGCTCCTGATTAACTATCTTATTCCGTAGCGCGATACGAAAGCTTCTGCATTCTGTATCGAACCACCTGCAGCACCTTTGACGATGTTATTAACAAGAAGGACAAATCCTATCTTGCCATTCTTCTTCTTAAGACGTCCTGTATAAACAACCATCCCCCTAGGATTGCCCCAGAATGCATACTTAGGCTGCGGGAATGTCGGTGCATCTGAATATACGACAGGCTGTGCAGGAGATGATGGGAGATCGGAAGCTTCCTTGAATTCTGCCCAATCCTTGATAATATCCTCAACCTCTACTTCTTTCTCAAAGTCGAGCCATACAGTCTCAAGATGACCGAACATAACGGGGACTCGGACTGTATATGCATATACATCAGGATTAATAGAGAGGATTTTCTTCACTTCCTTCTCAATCTTCTCTTCCTCTCCTCCAATATACGGGATGCAGTTATCGGTGATATCAAAAGAAGAAAGACCTGGATATCCTGCACCGGATACACTCTGATAACTATTGATAGTTATTGTCTTGATACCATACTTCCTGAGTGGTGCAAGAGCCATTGCAAGGCCTGTTGTAACACAGTTTGCATTAGTTACACAGAAACCCGTCTGTGGATATCCCTGCTCTCTAATCAGCTCAAGCTGTTCCATATTTGTCTCCGGTATGAGAATAGGAACATCTGAGTCATAGCGCATTGCAGCAGCATTGGAGAATACATAGAACCCCTCAGCTCTAAGCTGTGGCTCAGCTTCCCTTGCAACTGCAGCAGGAAGTGCAGAGAATACGATTCTCACTCCAGCTTTAGTCATTTCTGAAAGGCTGAATTCCTTTACTTCGATATCCTTGATAACCTCTGGCATCTCGAAAGGCATGACCCAGTGAGCGGTTGCACCATATTTCTGGCCAACCCTCGCTGCTGATGCAGTAACATAGCTAAGCTCAAACCACGGATGATCGGAAAGCATCCACATGAAAACCTGTCCAACCGCTCCTGTAGCTCCGATGACAGCAACCTTGATTTTCTTGTCCATCATTGCCCTGCCTTAAATCTGAAATATTGAAAGAAGAATACAGATGAAACCCCTTAGTTGCAATATGATTAGTTGCAATTATCTCATCTAATTGTTATAGTCATTCCAGTTTTGGGGATGTAGCTCATCTGGCTAGAGCGATTGAATGGCATTCAATAGGTAGTCGGTTCAAGTCCGATCATCTCCACTTAAAGCAGCTCTCTGGAAACAGGGAGCTGTTTCATTTCAGGGCTTACCTGAAATGTTTTAGCCGAATACCATTCTTAGCAGCCTGAATTGTTCTCCTTTTTCTCTTAAAATTCAGAGCGAAACCAATTATGCTGAAAAAGTGAAAAATACTGTTTATGCGGCTAATAATGAGCAAGCCACTTATTATCTGAAGCAACACCAAGGAGAGAGTATAAGGAACATCTCAGATGGTACAATCGCTAGATATGGTTCTGTTGGTCGCAATAAGATGATATCAAACAAATCACGTGAAAAGTCATTAAAGAATGGCTTCTCTCCTCAAGAACATAGTACTGCAGCTGCAAATGTAGTTATTCTTTATGAATATAGCCATATGATTATTGAGAGACCTGATAGAAAAGGGAACACCGATGTAGCAATCAGATATTACGAAACAGCTATTGAGTTTAGTCCATCAGGTAAACGCGGCTTGGCTCAGATAATGATGAAAATGAGCAACATCGAAGGCAATACACTATACACAATAGAACTGACAGGAATAAAAATAAGCCTGACCTCATTGATGAACCACTCTCCAAAGAGGCGATTCGAGCGTCAGACCCTATAATTAAACTACCATCAGAACCTTAAACTGTCAATTTAGTGTCTAGATTTAAGCAGTATCAACATCACGCTCTCAAGATAGAAACTTTGGAAGTATTTTTCTATCTGATAGCAATCAAATCTTGAATCTGGCAGAGATTTGAATAGTACAGATTCATAATCGATCTTATGGCAATTCCAAACTTGCTGATAGCTTCTTCATTGTACATGAATGTCGAACGCTTCAAATCAGTTGTCTTTACTCTGCAGACACCCGTTTCAGACGTTTGCTCGTGGTAGCCATTGCTCCTTCGAAATTGCACTGATGCTCTTTCAGTTCTCATATTCAAGAATGCGCTACACCTTGAATTCATCCGTGTAGTGGTTGCAACTCCCTCTCCTTCCATTAACCATCCTACGTAGATGAGGTACAATTTGCGTTACTCAAATGGGGTGCAGATACGTTTTTGTTTGACGGAAAAGATAGCAAAAGCGTAAAAACAACATTCATACACAATCAAAAACTTCTCTTTTCTTTTAAGAGAGAGAGAGAGAATAGGTTTAGGTTTTTAGTCGTATTCCTGTTGCTTATCCTGTTTACACTTTCGGCCTGTAGACAGGTAGTTATTGTTCCGCTACCTCCTGTCACAGATAATTCATATGTTTTGACATTGCAGATAAAAATTCAGGATTATGAACCCTATGTATATGAAACCATTACATCTGCAAAGGTTCCAGATCTTCCTGAGATGGAAGGACTAAAAGCATTAGGCTGGTTTGATGAGGATGACAATGAAATAATGGCTGGAAGTACAATCCGAAATGATATGGTATTAACCGCAAAATACATAGCAGCTGACTCATCAACCATAATATATAACCCCACAGATGAAACACAATCTTCTCTTCAGGATATATTGAAAGACAACGATATAAGCGTTCTCTATCTTCCTTCAGGATCATTTGACAATCTTGAGGATTCTTCAACCAATGATTTTACGATAAATCATGGTATGTCGATAATCGGAGGAGGTTCCTCTCCTGTTTCATTTGCTGAGGGACGGGCCGTTTCATATACGGATGCAGGTGCTACAATCATTGATACAGACCTGACTATAGATACAGCAGAAAGAGTAACACTCAAAAATGTCTACATAACAAAAACACAAGGCAGTGTTTCATTATCAATAGAAAACGCTACGGGATTAGAGCATTTTGACCTTCTTGTAGAGAACAGTGTAATTATACCGCCTACGGATGTAAGGGGTATTCAGGCATATTCAGGGCCCCAAAGCGCTGATGTAACTTTAAGAAATTCATATATTTCCATAGATACCTCTTCTACAAGCCAGTATCGAATCGGAATGAATTTTGTAATGCCTGAAAACGAAGATGATACGGAGCTGAATCTGAAAATTGAGAATTCAACAATCTCTGTAGACAACTCTTCTGGTGGTGCTTATGGCATCGGAATCAATATCGAATCTGCTGACATAGTGAATATCGACATTTCGAACAGTTCGATTGCAGAAGATGGCCATGGCTACGGAGTCAGATTGTATGGATGTGGCATAAACGAAGCAGGCGCAAAGAGTACTGTTACCATCAATGATTCAGTC
This sequence comes from uncultured Spirochaetaceae bacterium, assembly GCA_944392705.1. Classification (GTDB taxonomy): domain Bacteria; phylum Spirochaetota; class Spirochaetia; order Sphaerochaetales; family Sphaerochaetaceae; genus Ornithospirochaeta. The sequence goes on along the minus strand of CALXXO010000010.1, from coordinate 26,883 downwards.
TTAAGTGGGTGGTATGCATATTATATTCAATCCAATTCACAAGATATTGATTCAATTCTAAATAATACGACATTGATAGGTACATCATGCGAAAGGGATACGACATACACGGGATCGACTTTAGCTATTGATAGCTCATCGGAGTGTTCTATAACTGTAAACGGAGGAAAAATAGAAGCACATAATAAGTATGCAGGACAGAATTTGTTCTCAGTATATTACTTCGATAATGATTATTCCCCAGCCGGAAATAGTGTGGATATCTCATCTTCAACTGATTTAATTTATAGTACGGATTTCATTATCGGCAAAACAGAGCCTAACAAAAAACTGAGACTAGGCGATATCCAGAATATCGCTGCAGTATACGATTCATCGGGAAATGAGATTGAAAATGCTGTAGATAATCTGGAAGTAAATACAGCAGAAATCCAGGCATGGAACAATCTTGAAATATTGAAACCTGAAGATTATGTGCTTGGAGAATTTATAGTAGAAACAAGCACGAATCTTCATGTTCCAGATCTTCCTGGACGGCCTGTCGGAGCTGAGACTTATGATATCGACACACTTTCATACATGGCTATTCCAGAAGAAGGTATTCTTGTCTCAACTGCCGATGGTACAGAAATCTTCGAAACTATAGATGATCTGATTGATTTCCTGAAAAAAACAACGGAAGATAATATCAACATCTATCTGTCAGGATTATGGTCAATAAGTGAGTCTATGAGCCTTAATTCCGACAAACAGATCAAGATTCATGGAAATGCACTTAAACCTGCTATTATCTCAGGTCTAACCATATCTCAGGAAACGATTGATAACATCTCAATCGACAAGTATGTGACAATCAAATGATTGGGATATCAGGTTCATATGAAATGACTTAATTCCTTAATAGAATGAGAATATTCCGATGGCCACTGAGATTCACAACTGAATTTAAGTGGCCATTTCTTAACAGGTACAATAAACCACTGCATCCGGCATAACCAGCAATGCATACATTTGACTCTTTGTGCTCAAAGTTATGTGTTCAGCTTTAAGGGTTTGAACCACCCGGAATTTACTGATAGTTGATTCAGAATATATTGCTATACCTCAACAGCAGGAGAACTTTTTACAATACAGTGAACTGACTCTTTTAACTATAAATCATAGTTAGCTGACTAACTTCCCCTATTTATTTTATAATCCCTCACAGAGAGGGACTAAATGAGAAAGACTAAAATAATCTGCACGCTCGGACCCGCTGTTGATAGCGATGAAATGATCCGCGCGCTAATAAACAACGGAATGGATGCTGCTAGGCTCAACTTCTCCCACGGATCACATGAAGAGCATAAAGGAAGAATCGAAAGAATAAGAAAAGTTGCACACAAAATGGGTGCAAACATTCCTCTTATCCTCGACACAAAAGGCCCTGAAATAAGGACAAGAGAATTCAAGAATGGAGCTGTAATCCTCAAAGAAGGAACGGAATTCACTCTTTCCGCTGATAAAAACAGAGAAGGAGATGAAACTGGTGTATCAATTACATATCCATACCTTGCAGAAGATGTTGAAGTCGGAACCTCGATACTTATTGATGATGGGCTTTGCTCCCTTACAGTAACTGCAATCAACGGACCGGATGTAATATGCCGTGTAAACAATACATCGCGTATTTCAAACCACAAATCAATCAATATCCCCGGTGTTGATATCGATCAGCCATTTATCTCTGAAGCAGACAGAGCCGACCTTCTTTTCGGAATAGAGATGGATGTAGATTATGTCTCCGCATCATTTGTCCGCACAGCAGATGATGTAAAGAAAATGAGAAAGCTTCTCAATGTAAACGGCGGAGAGAAAATCAAGATTATTGCAAAGATTGAGAACAGGAGCGGAATCGACAATCTCGACGAGATAATCAAAGTCGCTGATGGAATAATGGTTGCCCGTGGTGATATGGGGGTCGAGATTCCATTCAAAGAGCTCCCCGTCATCCAGAAGATGATGGTCTCAAAATGCATCAAAGCTGGCAAAATCGTCGTTACAGCAACCCAAATGCTGGAATCAATGACAGAGCATTCCCGCCCTACAAGAGCGGAAGTCTCCGATGTTGCCAATGCAATCTTCGATGGAACTACCTGTACAATGCTAAGCGGAGAAACTGCTGCAGGAAAATATCCAATTGAAGCTGTTAAGACAATGTCTGAGATTGCAGAGTATACAGAGAGACAGATAGATTACCGCAATCGCTACTTTGAGAATCAGGCATCAAATGTCTCCCTTGATATCCCGGGAACAATCTCCAGTGCAGCTGTTGAAGCATCCTTCTCTCTCGGAGCAAAGGCAATTATCTGCATGACAGCGACAGGAAGAACAGGATGGCTCACATCCTCCTTCCGCCCTGAATGCCCTGTGATAGTCTGTGTAACAGATGAAAAAGCAGCAAGGCAGCTAAAGCTCGCGTATGGAGTGACCCCTCTCCTTGCACCATTCACAGATGATGTCGTGAAGATGAGAGATCAGTCCATCGAACTTGCACTGAAATCAAAATGCGTATCCAAGAACGATCTTGCTGTAATCATCTCTGGCTCCATCCCCGGTTTCAGGTATGCCGATTCGATGCAGATCTCGAAAATCTGAAAAAGCCACATAAAGAATGGAACTTGCCCTTTCTGAATGAAAACAGGAAGGGTATTCTTTTTAAAAAAGGAAGAAAAATGAAAGTTTTTGATACTCCAACATTCCCAGATAACGGAATTATCTTTGAAGGTGATTATTATCAGGATATACCCTACCACCTCTATATCTCAGAAGAGCAGATTCCATCATCTCCTGTCTTTGATGTTCGCGATTACGGAGCAGTCCCAGAAGCAGGAGTCCTTTCAACCGAAGCCATACAGAAAGCTTTGGACGATGCCGCAGGCAAAAAAGGAACAGTTGTAATCAGCGGCGGTGCCTATACTTCAGGAACGTTGTCGATACATTCCGACACTACCCTTTATATAGAATCTGGCTCATCAATAAATGCGTCTAAAGATTTATCAAAATTCTCAGATGCTTTCATAAAGGCTGTGGATGCAGAGAATATCACAATATGCGGAGGAGGAAGAATCAACGCAAATGGTGAATACTTTGTATATCTTCCACATGAACGCCCGCTGACAACACCGCTTGGATACACAAAGCTTCCACCGGTGCTTACAGATCCAATGGGCTCCCCTTCCGATACCTCCCGCTTCAAATACAGGGAGAGAATCCGCTATGCAGAGGACAAATGGAATGAAGGGAAAGAGAACATTCCTCGCCCAATGTACACTCTCTGGATCCGTGGCTGCCGCAATGCTGATATCCACAACATCATCATCAGGGACTCCCTCGACTGGTCGCTTTCGATTGATATGTCCGAGAATGTCACAGTCAAAGATATAGTGATTGATAATAACAGGCACGTAGCAAATACCGATGGCATAGATATCATGTCATCAAAACACGTAAGGGTTAAGCACGTGTTTGTCAGCACAGCTGATGACGGACTCTGCATCAAAGCCCCGATGGTTCAGGGACATGACAGCATCAATGTAGAGAACTCCAAGATGAAAATGGGCCCTGCTGAGGATATAGAGATAGATGACGCTGTCGTCATCTCAGTCATGAACTCTTTCAAGATAGGAACGGAGACATATTTTGATATAAAGGGAGTAAAATGCACGAATTGTCTTTTCATGCTCCTCGATATCTTCCCAGGAGGAGTTTCCGGAATCTCGATAGAATCTGCAGATGGTTCGAATATCTCCGATATCCATCTCAAAAACATAAAGATGAAGAATATAGCAGTGCCTGTATTCATCTCTCTCTGTAGAAGATGCAAGTTCGGTTTCCTCTCAGACGAGGATAGGAAAGAAAAAGCCAAAGGCGGCTCCGTAAGCGGAATAACCATCGAGAATGTCGAAGCAGAGGGAATGGAATCAAGCTGTATAATCACGGGATTCAAAGATGATGAAGGATATACAGGAAGAATCAAGGATGTAGAGATAAAGAACCTAAAGGCAACTTATCTCGACAACGAGGAAAGGCTTGAAATACTCCCTGAAATCAGAGAGAACGTCACTGATTATCCAGAATCAAATGCCCTCGGTGATATGCCATCCTATGGCTTCTACATCAGGCACACGGAGAATGTAAAGCTTGAAAATGTGGAAATCAAGCCACGGGCAATGAACACAAGGGAAATGATGATCACAGAAGATTCGGAAGGATTTGAAAGAATATGAGATTCAGAAACGGATTCTGGTCTGGCATTTGGATGAGGGCATCACGCTGTATTCCGAAAAAAACTATTTCGAGATTGAAAGCAATAGTAACAAGCTCTCAGCCTATTCCTGCGCATTCCCCATCGTAACGCGCAACGATACACTGAACAATCCTGTAATAACAACGGACATAACCGCACTCGGAGAAAACATTCTCCGAGTAGATGTCTATCATCACAAAGGAACGTTACAGCAAAAGCCATTTCCTGAACTTTCTCCCCCTGTTACTGCTAATATGACAGAAACGTCCATTTCAACTGGAAAGTTAACGGCAGAACTCAAGGATAACGAACTTGTCTTCTCATATGGCGGGAAAGAAATCACCAGACGCTTCTCAAGACTTTCTGGGTGTATGACAACGCCTAATGGAAGATACATGGCGGAGTATCTTACAAGTGACATAGGAGAAACCTACTACGGTCTTGGCGAACGATTCACGGCTTTTCCTAAAAATGGGCAACGTGTCGATATGTGGAATCTCGATAGTGGATGTGCCAGCGAAATGTCACACAAAAATGTACCATTCTTCATCTCCTCAAAGAACTATGGCGTCTTCGTGCTGAGTATCATTCGAAATCGGGAGCGAAGTTGCAGAGTGCGCACAATTCTCAGTAGCAGGAGAGAAACTTTCATACTGCATCATAGCTGGTGATACGCTTAAGGATGTTGTCTCTGCGTATACTTCGCTCACAGGCCGACCACCTCTTCCACCAGAATGGTCATTCGGGCTATGGCTCTCTACTTCATTCACAACAGATTACAGAGAGGAAACGGTATTATCTTTCGTTGATAAAATGAAAGAGTATGACATACCGCTTTCTGTAATCCACTTCGACTGTTTCTGGATGAAGGAATTCCAGTGGTCTGATTTCCTCTGGGACAGAAGGATGTTTCCAGATCCGGAAGGAATGCTCCAGAAGCTTCATGACAGAGGACTTAAAGTCAGCGTCTGGATTAACCCATATATTGCCCAGAAATCAAGGTTGTTTGATGATGGGGCAGAAAAAGGTTATTTCCTTAAAAGAAAAGATGGAAGTGTCTGGCAATGCGATGTTTGGCAGGCGGGGATGGCTATAGTCGACTTTACGAACCCCGATGCAAAACACTGGTATCAGAGTTATCTTGAAAGTCTTTCAGATATGGGTGTCGATTGCTTCAAGACGGACTTCGGAGAAAATATACCAACAGATGATGTAATCTGGTTCGATGGCTCTAATCCAGCGTTAATGCATAACAAGTATACCTATATCTACAACGAAGCAGTCTTTGAGGTGGAGAGCAGGAAAAGAGGAAAAGACGCAATAGTTTTTACTCGCTCTGGAACTATAGGAAGCCAGCGTTTCCCCGTGCATTGGGCAGGGGATAACGTAGCATCATATATTTCGATGGCCGAGACACTTCGAGGAGGATTATCGCTCGCTCTCTCAGGATTTGGATTCTGGAGCCACGATATTGGTGGATTCGAGGATACAACAACCACTGATTTATTCAAGCGATGGGTAGCTTTCGGTCTACTATCAACACACTCCAGACTACACGGTAGTTCTTCTTACAGAGTACCATGGGCATTCGATGAGGAAGCTTGCCGCGTGACTTCATTCTTTACCCATTTAAAAATGAAACTGCTTCCATATCTCATGCATGAAGCAAGAGAAGCCTGTATGACTGGAATCCCAGTGCTTCGCCCCATGCTTCTTGAGTTCGGGACGGATGATGAAATCATGAAATACCTTGATCAGCAATATATGCTGGGATCCTCTCTTCTTGTCGCCCCTGTATTCAGGGAAGATGGAGAAGGACGATGCTACCTTCCAAAAGGTAAATGGATTTCATTAATGGATGGAAGTTCTGAGACAGGACCAATCTGGATAAAGAAGAAATATGACTATTTCTCCTTACCTCTTTATATAAGAGAGAATTCGATAATCCCGATAGAAGAGGATGGTGAAAAAAAGCTAATTCTGTGTAATGCATCCGATGCGGTTCTCAGCGATATAGCGGAAATCAAGAACGGCAAGCTTACGATTTATGACAAATCATACAGGACTGCAATCTCGCTGAAATCTTAATGAAAAGCAGCTGCCCAATCCCACATGGACAGCCCCTATTGGGGCTGTTGTCGTGTAAGTCATACAAATGTCATCTGCAAACATAAAAGGTTGTCGCCATATCGAATAGAAAATATTTTCCCTAACGGTAAGAAAAGCGATACATATCTGATAGTTTTACCGTTCGGGCAAATTATCAATTATTTTCTTGATTATTCCCTATCGGGAAAATATAGTTTTATTATGGAAGAAACAAGAATCATTTCTGCAGAGGATGTTGGAAAAATAATAAGAGCAAGAAGAAAAGAACTTGGCTACACTCAGGCTGACTTTGCAAAAGCTGTCGGCACTGGAGTTAGATTCATCTCCGATCTTGAGAATGGGAAACCAACTGTCCAATTCGATAAAACTATCCATGTGCTTAGCATGGCTGCTATCAATTTATATGCAAAGGAAAGATAATGGCGCTCCTGAATATATACTGGAATGGAAAGCATTGCGGCAAATTGGAAACAACTCCAGTTCACTTATGATCAATTGTGGAAAACTCCCCTTTCCACAAGCCTTCCTATAAGGAAGCAACCATTCCCTGAAGCAGAATGCCTTCCCTTTTTCAGCGGGCTTCTCCCCGATGGGCAGATCAGAATACAGATTGCAGATGCCAAGCACATATCCTACATGAGCGTTTTCAAACTTCTTCAGAACTATGGAGGAGAGGTAGCAGGCACAATCCTCTGCCAAGAAGAGCAAAGCAAGAATGCTGAATCCTCATACAAGGATATTCTGGAAAAGGAATTGCTGATCTCAACAACTCCGATAATGCTTCGGGCAACGACCTCCAGGGCAAGCCTGGCAGGTTTTCTTACGGCACCATTTATAAGAGAAAGAATGGATCGTCTCACGCATAGTGCATGAGACGATTAACATTCAATCAAGATACTGGGTTTTATCATCAACAGCTATGAATTCAGCCTTAACGTTCCCATCAACGATGAGTTCAAGCTTTTCTTCCGAGAACTCTACATCAAGCATCTTCATCCTCGCAATAAAAGACTCAAAACTCTCCTCGCTCTTCTTCCCGGCTCTGACATAATATGCGGAGTTCCTTGAATAGAGACGCAGCTCAGAAGATGCCATTATGTCGTCATAAGGAACAAGCTCTCCACTTGCCCAGAGAGCAAGATAGCCCTCGCCTTCTCTGAGGAATATCCACCTGCCATCTGTCCTTACTTCCGCGAATCTGAAGGCTGGAAGGTAGAGGTGCGTGAAAGGTACAGGATGATTCTCTGGAATCGAATAAATCACAGAAATCTCTCCTTTCCCCGTTGTTATAGCTGGCATTACACCGTTTCCATTCCAATATCCAGGTCTGAGCTCTGCATCTTCAGAGGTCGTTCCAGGGTGATTTGCGAATATTAAAGCAGATCCAGAAAGAGCTGCTGACCACATATGCTGCTGATAACCATACACTCCAGGCTGGAAGCATGATGTTCCATGGAAGCATTCATTCAATGATTTGACGAAAGTATTATCCTCTGCATCCTTTCCTTCATCACCGACAGTATTTCTCCACCTCTTAAAACCATCATGGCGTGGAGATTCCACCGCAGTCAGGATGTAGCTTTCATTTTTCTCCACTGATACAAGGGCATTGCCTGTAGAATACTTCTTGCACACATCGCCTTCCATCAGCGCCTTAAGCCCATCTGGGAACTTGTAAGAACTGGAAGCGAGGAAAGCAAGCCAGCCTTCTCCATATGCCGAAGGCACTTCCTCATCTATTGCATTAATCCAGGCAGAAACACACTCCCTGAATGGATACAGCACTCCCCTGTAGACTCTTCCCATAGGAGCAATAACGGATCCCTTGAATGTGCTTTCTGAAAGCATCTTCAGTATGTAATCCGCTGCTTTGACAGCTTTTGCTGAAATCTCTGGGCGGGTGTAATCAATGACGTTCAGAAGTGCCGCAAGAGTGACTGACATATATGTTGAGCTCAGGAACTCCTCGTAGCCGTGCTCCAGAACATCATCGAGCCATTCATCTAAACGCTTCTCCCCATAAGCATGGAGCTCGGAACCTGTCATTCCTGTGCGCGGGAAAAGCTTGTCCGGGAAAAGAAGACCTGCATCACAAGCGGAGAACCAGAACATCAGAGAGTGATTCTCAGACCAGAAACACATCCCGTCCGCCCCCTTCATGGTCATCCAATAACGGTAGTTCAGAATCGCATCCTCCGCTTCTGCCTTCACGGCCTCAGGCAGTCCATACTCATGGATATACCTCAAAAGACCGCACATGAGGAAATCGGAGCAATCAACTCTCTTTTTGATCAGCTCTATATCATTGCGAAGAAGATCAATGTCATTCTTCCATTCAATCCCAAGGTACTTACGTGCAAGAAGGGAGAATATAGCGAAGCCGAACTCATCGCGATCCAATAACGACACATCCGCTATGCGCTTGATGATATCAGCGAAATGGGCATTCCAGTTATTTCTTACAGGGAGGTACTCCGGATTTATACGCTCAGAGAATTCAAAACGGCGCGACATACCGTTTGACAGCACAATCCGGCAGCTTTCTATTCCTTCAGGAACCGATACATTCTGCTTGCCGTCAATTTCCACAGCCGTTACCAGTTCCTTTTTCTTTGCATAATCAACGGTGCTGACTGAGTAAACAAGCTTTGTCCCATTATCTGCAGGGCAATTAAATGTCAGCGAACCTTTACCGATTTCGATTGAATCGAGGAAAGATGAAGCTTTTAAATACTCGCGCTCTGCATCCTTGTCAGGAATGGATGTGGTTATATGTTCCCTTCCAGTCAGAATCTGGAAGGCAAACATATTCCTTGTATCCCTTACGCCAAGGTTATCTGAAAGAAAGTAAAGCTCATTCCTTCCCTTTTTCAAGTTCAGTGTGAATTTGACGCTCTGGATTGGCTTATAAACAGGATGCGTGGATTCGGCAACGAGAGCTCCATCGAGATACACAGCTGTCGCCATGTATGTCCAAAGCACAGCATCGACAGCAATATCCTCATCTGAAATCAAAGTGGATGCAGCTCTCATCCTGATTCTCTTCAGAGTTGAATAGAAAGATGATCTGTCGACGAAGATATTTCCGTGGGAATAATAGGGAACCCAACCATCGTCCCCGATTCTTATCTCTGGAACGGAGATATTTTTCTCTTTTTTCTCTGCGATACATCCCCTGAGCCGTGCTTCAAGCCGAAGCTGGTTTCTATCGGAAAGCGAGGAGAGATAATCCTCTTCAGTTATTGCTGTAAGATAGCTTAAGACAAAGCCATTATTATCCAAAGCGCGCATAGTGAAACCCAAAATATATGGGGGCCAAAGCCCCCGTTTAATCAACCCTTCACAGCGCCGGCTGTTGAGCCGCTCATGAAGTTCTTATTGAAGATTATGTAAATGATAAGCATAGGAACAACTGCAATAGATGCACCTGCGAACATTACGTTCCATGCAGCTGCGCCACCGCCTGTTGCCTTAAGCATATTTACACCAACTGTAAGTGGTCTGAGATTGTCCCTCGCCATTGTGAAAACCAAAGGCATAATGTATTCGTTCCATCCCTGGCGGAATGAAAGGAGCGCGATAGTGCCCATTACTGGTTTCAGTACAGGAAGAATAATCTTGATGAAGGTCTGGAAGAATGTACATCCATCGATCTTTGCAGCTTCATCAAGCTCACGAGGAACTGAATCCACAAATCCCCTTGAGAGGAAGATGTAAGTAGCCTGTCCTGTTCCGACTGAGATGAGGATAATCGGAATAAGACTCTCATTGAGGTGCAGTACTGTCGCAAGCTCATAAAGCGGCCTGATTGATACAGAACCTACGTTTATGAACATGAATGCAACGAAGATACCGTAAATGAGATTCTTTCCAGGGAAATGGCTACGGGAGAATACATATCCTGCCATAGTGGAAATGAAAAGCGAAATAAGCATAACACCCACGGATATAACAACACTGTTCCATGTGTATGTAGCGAACTTCGCCCCTGTCCAGGCCTGTACATAATTCTCAGGGTGCCACTCAGACGGGAAGATATTGGACCCACCGACCAGGAGTTCAACATTGCTCTTGAAAGAACCGAGAACAATGTAGACGACAGGGAAGATTGTTATGATTGCAAGGATAAACATGAGAACCCAGATGACAGACATCACGGCCTTCTGCTTTCCTGACATTACAGCTCTTGATTTCTCCATATCGTCCCCCTTACATCACATCATCAAGCTTACGCGCTATGCGCTGGTAAGCAATCGTGACGATACCGACGATAATTGCTGCGACAACGGAAAGAAGCGCACCATATCCAATCTGTGGCTGAGTCATGTTTGTCAAACCGGAGCCGAAGATCATGTTGTAGATGTAGAGGAACATGACCATTGACCTGTTGCCAGGACCTCCCTGCGTAAGAACCATGATAGCTTCATAGTCCTTGAACGCACCTGTGATTGCCAGCATGAGTACGACCTTCAGGATCGGGCTAAGCATTGGAAGTGTTATCTTGAAGAATGTCTGGACACCATTTGCTCCATCAATCTTCGCTGCTTCATATACATCCTCTGATATGACGTTCATACCGGTGATGAAATACAGCATATAGTTACCGAAACCACCCCAGACAGCCAGAACAGTAACGGCGCTCATCACGTAATCGGGACTTGTAAGCCAAGGTATAGGAGCATCCATACCAAGTGCCATCAGCATACCGTTGAGAATACCGTTCTGTGTCGCGAAAATGAATGTGAAGATCATGCCGGAGATAGATGAGCTTATTACCGTCGGCATGAAATAAACGGCACGGAATACCGATGTGCCCTTTATCTTCTGGTTCAAAAGAACTGCACAGATAAGAGCTAGTGGGATAATGAATACAAGCTTATAAAGAGCGTATTCAAATGTATGGCCGACACTTGTCCAGAAGGTTGTGTCAGCAATCATTCTTGTGAAGTTCCTTGTGCCTGTGAATGTGGCATTGAAGCCGTTGTAATCATAACAGACATAGCGGAACATCCAAATGAATGGGTAGATTGAACAGATAAGCAGGAGGAAGACAACAGGAGAGAGCATCAGAATCGCTGCAATCCTATCCTTCTTATCCTCCTTCTTCACCATTCTAGGAGCTTTGTTATTCATCTGTCCTCCTTTTCTAATGGAAAGAAGGGGGAGCATGAAGCTCCCCTTCATGATTCAATAGTCCGAAGACTATTCTGTAAGATACTCAGGTGTTCCCTGATCTGGGTGAAGTGGATCGTAATCCTTGATTACAAGCCTTGTAGCAGATCCGGAAGCAACATCAGCATCGAGTGCTTCGTTGTAGCGTGTGTTGAGATCATTGATAGCTGTATCGATATCAACATAGCCCATTACAGCATTCCAGAATACTGTGCGGTAGTCATCTCCGGAGAGGTTGACTGCTGGCGGCTTCGGATAAACTGTCTCATACGGCTTGAGAGCGAAGTCTGCAAGGCGTCCTGTCTTGGAGCTGTCGATTACAGAAGCCATATAGTCTGTTGATGGCAGACAGTAACCAGCTTCAAGGTATCCTTTGAGGAAGTCCTCAGACTGGAAGAATTCGATAACCTTCCATGCTTCTTCTGGATGATCTGTTGAGGAGATGATTCCCCAGCCCTTGGATGGTGTTGTCTCGAGAGCACCTGTCACCTCGCCAGTGAGGGTAGGAAGCTCTGCAACGCCCCACTCGAATCCCTGAACAGGAATCTGCTCTGTGAATACTGCAGCCTCCTGGGATGCATTTGACCAGAGAGCGAACATACCGACAGAGAAGAGAGCGCGCATATTATCAACACCCTGCTGATCTGGATATGCGATATTCTCTGTGAAGAATCTTCTGCCCAGCTCGATAACCGGCTTGTAGCCAGAGAAGTCGAAGCGGCCATTTACATAATCATAGTAATAGATTCCAGACATCTCAGCGACCATCTCAAGAAGTCTCTCGAATGGGGAAGCATTTGTGAATCCGATTCCGTAGAATCTGCTGTTTCCCTGCTCTGTGATGTCCTTTGCCATATCAATATATCCCTCGAGAGTCTTAGGAATCTCTGTATATCCGCACTGCTCGAGAAGGTCCTTGTTGTAGATGACACGGACACCGGATCTCATTCCTGTAGGAATCCAATAGATGTTGCCGTTCTTTGCGTTTGTTCCCTCATAAATCTGGTTGTAAGGATCGTTTACCTTCTGATACTCAGGAGACTCTGCAATGAAGTCATTGAGCGGCATTGCGATGCCTGTGTCTGCAAGCATATTGATAGGAATAGCGTTGATACCAGCTACATCAGGTGCTGTTCCACCGCTGTATGCCATCTGGAGCATATTGCGGAAGTTATCAGAGATGATAGTAAGATTGATCTGGATATTATCAGTGTTGGTTGCATTGTACTCTGCCACCTTTGACTCAACATATTCCATGTCATGTCTGTCTTCTGACCATACCTCTATGACAATCTTTCCATCGGATGAAGATGATTCACTTGAACCACCTGCGAATACTGGTCCAACGAAAAGTGACAGGATTATTCCTGCAAGGAGAAGCATCTTTGCTGCTCTTTTCATTGTATCCTCCTTATTTTACTTGACCGGAGAATCCGGTTTAAATCCATGTTAAGAGGTAAAAAGCCTTCCCTGAAGGACATTTTCCAGCATATTCAGGACACATTCAACGGAAATTTAACCGAGGATGCGTTATAATGCGCTCATGAATCCATACCTCACAGCACTTTTAGCAGACGATGAACCAGCAATAACAGAGGGACTCGCTTCCCTTTCCGTGTGGGAGGAACTGGGCATATCTGTAATAGCTGTGGCTTCCACAGGACAGGAAGCATTGGAGAAGATTCTCGCATTGAAACCGGACTTTGCGATTATGGATATCATGATGCCAGGGCTAACAGGACTGGCTGTACTGGAAAAGCTGGCAGATGCGGCCATAGATACAGATATCATAATCCTAAGCGGTTATGGCAACTTCGATTATGCGCGGACCGCACTTCGCTTCCAGGCCAAAGCCTATCTTCTGAAACCAGTCGATGCAGATGAGCTGAGAGAGACTCTGGCTTCACTCAGAAAAAGAAAGATTACAGACAACGGAAAAGAAGGAATAAGAATCAGCAGGTCAACTCTCAACGATCTTGCAGAAGGCAAGATTCTTGACAGTTCCGCTGTCATGACCATGCTGACAACCGGGCAGGAAGCGCTATCCACCGGGGCGTGCTTTGCCATGATCATGTCTTTCCAGTCTCCTATAAAGGAAGGAACGATATCAGTTCTCGAGAAAGCTACCGAAGGACTGAAAAGGATAATCTGGAACAAGGACCAGAGGATAATCAGGGCAATTTTCAGCCTTTCCGAGAAACCTCCTTTCCAGATAGCGGAAGAATCCCTGAAAGCACTCAGCGATAGCAATCTACCTTTTCCAAAGATTGCAATCGGAAATGTAGTCGACAGGCCAACTGCCGTCTCGTCATCATTCAGCAAAGCAGCTGTCGCACTCTCCTACCAGCTGTATGATGAGAACTCCAGGATATTCACCTCCGATATGATTGCAACCACACCGCCGGAATACAAGCCATCGGAAGCTGATGCCGAAACGCTTTCGGAGTACATACTATCAAATGACACTGAGGGAATAAGAGCTTTCTGCTCATCATTCATAAACAAACTTCTCGGAGCGACGATGCCGCCACCGAACTATGTCTACAGCATCACCTACTGGCTCGTGAGGGAAGAAGGGAAAATCCTGGACGCCCTCATAGGAAATGCATCCCTGATTCCAGAAGCTATTGATATAACCAGATACAACACAATCTCATCACTTGAAGATGGACTCAATTCATTATTCTCGGACATCGCTCATTACATCGATGCAGTATACGGCGAGAAAGAAGCCAGGAAACGGCTGAATGGAAAAGAGGAAGACGATTCCATTATCAGGAAGATGATTGAGTATATCGACACACACCCAGAGGAGCAGATAAGGCTCGAGGATATTGCAGATCTGGTAAATCTCAGCCCTTCCTACGCCGCAATCTATTTCCGGAAGAAGACAGATACAACGCTGAGAGAATTCATCCTTCAGCGCAAGATGGAGGATGCACGGAAACGGCTCCTCGAAAAGGATGCTTCGGTAACGGATATCGCGTATGTTCTCGGCTATCATGATTACAGATCATTTTCCAGAGCATTCAAGAATATAACGGGAATAACCCCCTCCGAGTTCCAGGAGATGAATCTTAAGAAATGAAAGACTTCAGCTCCCAGCCGATTCTGGTGAAAATCAGGATACTGACAGCCGTCATCATAATAGCTTTCATACTGGCACTGATCCTATCCTTCGGAACGTACTGGTTCATGGGCTCGCGAAGGAATATGGAGGAAGAAGCCATAGCAAGTACCAAAGCCGCGGCTGCATCTCTGGACAATTCCCTAAAATCGATTACGGAAAGCTTTGTCTCCATCTTCGGCACCGATGCATTCGCGCTCGAGCTGACCGATATGCTCTCTCCTAAATCCGATATAACAAGGAACAGGGTTATACTCCAGGATGAACTGACAAGGCTGTCATCAGCATCGAATCTCATAACATCTGCTCTGATTTTCGATATTGAAAGAGGAGAAGTCTATTCCCTATTCCGCGACGTGATGATTAAGTCCCGCGCCCAGGTAATCTGGAACCCAGAGCTTGAAACGCTGAAGGGCATCTCAGTGCTTCCCGAAAGGCCTAGCCCCCTTCGAGGACAGGACTCGATAATCCCAATGGTCTTCCCTATAGAATTCCAATATGGTGGAGCTGTCATATCAGAGGGACGGGGAAATTTCATTGTGATAGTCCTCCTCTCTGCAGAGGATGTACGCGAAGGATTTCCAGATGACAGTATCCTCTTCACCAGAGGAATCAGGATAACAGGAGAGAGCCCAATGGAGGGAAAGAATGGCATTTTCTCCTACACAGCGACATTGCCCTTCTCTTCGCTTTCGCTGATTCATTATCTTAACCTCAACGAACGCCTTGTCGGCATCATTGGTACAGCAGGAGTATCGATTGCCGTTGCCATCGCAGCACTCCTTATTCTCGTAATCGTCTTCTCCGTGATGATCAGACGCTATGTCACGAGACCGATTGGGAAGCTTAAGGCTTCTGTCATGGAAATCGAAAAGGGCAATTATTCCGTCAAAGCAGATTTCGAAAGCTCCGATGAGCTCGGGGAGCTGAGGGATGCAATAAGCAGGATGGCCCACACAATAGACAGTCAGATTACTGCGATAAAGGAAGAACAGGAAAAGCAGACAAAGACGGAGATGCGGCTTCTTACCGAACAGCTTACGCCGCACTTTCTATACAATACCCTCGAATGCATCCAGCAGGAAATACAGAATGGCAACAGCAAGGCTTCGTCGGAGATGACCAGAGCATTATCGCTTTATCTCAGGACTGTGCTTGCATACGGAAGCGAGACAATCTCGATAAAGAACGAGATACAGCATGAAATGTCCTATATACGAATCATGAATGGAAGGTTCAGGAAGGATATAATCTACCAATATACGCTTCCTCCGGAAATCCAGAACGAAGAAATACTCAAGATGACACTCCAGCCATTCATCGAGAATTCGATAAAGCATGGTTTTGGTATCGGGGATGGCAGCACATGGGTGCAGCAGCCGGAAATATCCGTCTCTTTCTCCGTCTCCGATGGAAGGATAAGACTGGAAGCTGCCGACAACGGCAAGGGATTCGATGAGAATGAATTGCTCGCGATAATGCACGGAGAAGGTTCTGAAGGACATATCGGCATAAGGAATACCTATCTCCGCCTTATAAAATTCTATGGGGAGGAGAACGTCGCTGTGAACGTGTCCTCCATCCCCTATTACCGTTCAGTCATAACTATCGAAGTGCCTATCATCGGAAAGCGATGATGATATCCCAGAGGATATGCTTCTCCGACAGCTGATACTTCGGCATGAGCTGCGGGCCGCATGAGCCTGAACCGATTCCGCTCTGACGATAATCAAGATGCACTTCAAGGCTTCCTGACTTTTTCAGCTCGTAATTATGCTTTGCCCTCTCAAGTTCCTGTGGCGTGTAGTAAGAAGCATTGAATGAGAACGGAGCGGAAGCATATGCTGTCACAGGACCGACTTCGAGCTCAGTAACACCGTAATGGCTTCCATTCTCCTGCGGCACAATATAATCCTCGTGCATTCTGGAAACCGGGGAGCTGAATCTGTCTATTCTGGATGCCCTTCTTTTATCGATATAGCTCTCATAGGGGCCATAACCATAATACGTGCAAACATCGCTTTCATCGGAGATGAAATGGAAGAAAGCTCCGAATCTGGGGAAGAACGGGAAAACAAGATCCCTTTCTGCATCTACGGAGAGTTTAACTTTACCTTCCCCATTGAATTCCATCCGGACCACGCCTTTCATGAATGGCTGCAGCGAAACAGCTGCCAGATGAAAGTCGAAGACAAGAACTGCTATCTTCCCATCGCATGATGAATAAGAGGAAACAGCACGGGACTCAGCCCTGTCAAAATTAACCTCTTTCCACTCTCTCTTGATTTTCCTGTCATTGTCTGTAGGAGCTCTCCAGAGCGTCCAATCCATCGGCTTCGAGAGTCTTTCCTCCCCTGATACTTTTATGGAAGTAAAGACTGCCTTCCTCCGGTCTATCGTATACTCAAAACCATCTCCGGATACCACATACTCCTTCGCACTCTCAGAAACCGATATAGCAGAGGAAACAGGAAGGTCCATGCTGCTCTTCTTTCCTTCTGCAATAAGAATCTGATCGAATCCGATAATGGTCGAAGATGGAACAAGAGGACTCCCTTCGGTATATCTGTAGAAAATGTTCAGATACACATCTCCATCCCCGACTGCTGGAAGTTTGATAGTATGCTCCTCGCTTTCTCCTGAATCGGAGGAAAGAAGGATAGTACCTCCTGAAAGAACGTTGCCATGCTCTTTTACCTCATAAACAGCTTCGATACCCAAAAGCGTTCGGAATGAGAAGAAGCTCTGGAATCTGACAACCGCTTCAGCCTTATCCTGACGTACAAGCCCTGCCCTTACAGGACGTAGTACATTGCCATATTCCAGAAGCCCTGTATGCGGCCTTCTGTCGGGGTAGACAAGCCCGTCCAGGCAGAAATTGCCATCATTTGGGAACTCTCCGGCATCTCCTCCATAGTGATACATCGGACCATGAACAGGATCCTCGCCTTCGAATGTCGCATGATCGCACCACTCCCAGGCACAGCCCCCCATGATCCCGGGGTGCTTTCTTATCACAGAGATATAATCCTCAGGATCTCCAGGACCATTTCCCATCGAGTGGATATACTCGCAGAGAATTGCCGGCTTAGGGTGCTTCGGGTCGGGGAAATATGTATCCATGTAATTAACATCGTTATACATGAAGCTATCAACATCGAGGTATCTGTCATCGACCTCAACCCCATGAAGGACAGAGTGTGTCGCCCCTTCATAGTGCACAAGCCTTGTGTTATCTCTTTCCTTGACCCACTTCGCTGTCTCTATGAAGCACTCACCATATCCAGATTCATTTCCAAGCGACCACATGAAGATGCATGGCTGATTCTTCAAGACCTCCACATTGCGTTCATTGCGGTCCAGAATCATAGGCAGGAAGCGCCTGTCCCTTGCAATCGTATCGAAGTTCCACTGATGGGAGCCCCCATAGAGATGGGAAACTCCATGGCATTCCACATCGGCTTCCGAGATTACATAGAAACCATATTCTGAACACATCTCATAGAACCATGGGCAATCTGGATAATGGCTTGTCCTGATGGTATTGAAATTGTAGGTTTTCATCATCTTCAGGTCCTGAAGCGCATCTTCTTTTGTGACAGAAGCTCCAGTATAAGGATTGCTCTCGTGCCTGTTTACACCCATAAACTTCACTGGCTTGCCATTGAAAATGACCACGCCATTTTCTATCCAGACGCTGCGGCATCCAACCCTATTCTGGATGCACTCACCGCCAGTGTAGAGCGACAGAGAATAAAGATATGGATCTTCTGCGCTCCAGAGATGCGGAGATTCTATTTCAAATCTGATGCAGTCCCCTTCCGATTCCTTTTCAGCTATCAATGTGCCTTCATTATCTTTCAGGACAGCCAGAATATGGGGATTGCCACAGAGACGATTGAAGGTGACTGTCACCTTGCCATGCATATCGGCAGTGACAGTAAAATCCTCAATATGATTCTCCGGTCTATCCAGGAGATGTACATCCCGGAAAATACCGGACCAGCGGAACTTATCCTGGTCCTCGAGATAGGAACCATCGGAATACTTGAGAACGATGACGACAAGCCTGTTTCTGCCATTCTTTATCTTTGCTGTAATATCGAACTCACTAGGGCTATGAGGTACTTCACTATAGCCAATGAATTCTCCATTGAGATACATAAAGTAAGCGGAATCGACTCCCTCAAAATAAAGATAATAACGTCTTCCAGCAACTGTTTGCTTATCAAAATCCTTTATAAACACACCAGTTGGGTTATCAACGGGAACATATGGTGGATCATAAGGGAATGGATAATTGACGTTGGTATACATCTTCTGGACATACCCGAGCATCTCGAGTGTTGAGGGAACGGGAATCTGGTCGAACGCGCTTTTATCAAAATCCGCATCGATACACATCTCATCCACATCTTCCGGCGACGGATAGACACGGACGCGCCAGTCATTTCCGGAGAGAAGAAGCGAAGTGCTGTTTCCGCTTCCATCAAGCGGCATATAATATGCCCTGCTCTTCTCTGTACCAATATGCTGCACAGAGAGATCTTCATAGTATTTCTCAAGCTTCATACCATGATGATAGTTGCCAGATAAAGGAAAAGTCCATATCAGGAGCAAGTATCGCAAAGAAAATGCCACCTCAGAAGCAGAATCTGACCTGTAGCATCTCAATCTTTGAGGTAAGATAGCATTATGGAAGAATATATCGTCAAAACTCTTGCTCCAAAGCTCAGAGGCGATGGGGGCTGGGTAGAATTCGTATCGTACGAAAACGGAACGCTCAGGCTTGTCTTCAGGGGCGAATGCTCAAAATGCCTGATTCTCAACAGATGCACTGATTGGATGGAAAAGGAAATCCTGAGAGATCTAGGAGAGACTGTCCACATCGAAGCAATCAGGAAAAAACCATATTTCTGGGATATGGCATAGGAGGGGAAAATGGCATTTGTAGAAGTCATAAGAAGGAGTATGAGACCTGAGGAGTGGACAGATCTCCGCTATTCATGGCTCAGGCGTGGATTCATAAAGGACAAGGTAGAGATCACTGATCTCAGGATCAGGGATGCCAGACAGATAAGCGAAAACGAATTCGAGTATTATCCGGAAGGCTGGAGACCTCTGGTAAATGGCGATATGTATTTCACCCCCGATGGAACAGCATTCATCGAAGGCGAAGCTGTTGTTCCTGAGAATCTCAGAGGACAGGAGCTATGGCTGTATCATCATACAGCAGCGGAGATGCTGATTAAGGTAAATGGAAAGTATGCCGGAGGTATCGATCCAAACAGAGACAGGATGCTCCTCACACCTTTCATCGGAAATGATGGAAAGATAAAGATTGAAATCGAAGGCTACAACAGGTCAAAGCCAGATGATGAAAGGAATCCTGAATCAATGGCATCAAGGGGCTGTAGGCAGATTTTCACAGGTATGTACATCGTCACGCTCCGCCATGATGTGCTAGATCTTTACTATGATCTCACAATGCTCATCGATGTAGCCAAGTCAAGGCATTTCGACGAGGATGCCAGAGCTTATATCGCAAAAGAGCTGAATGCAGCCCTGAACTTCGTTGATTTCAACACATTCGAAGGTGCCGATAAAGCAAGAGCATATATCGAGAAAAGAATCTTCCAGAATACGGATTTCAGGTCCTCCGGAAATGTTGCATTAATCGGGCACTCCCACCTCGACATCGCTTACTACTGGAGACGCATCCATGTTGTCGAGAAGAATGCAAGAACCATTCTCATCCAGATGAGACTGATGGACCAGTATCCCGACTTCCATTACACCCATACACAGCCCTACGTCTATGAGACTCTCGAGAAGTATCACCCTGAACTGTTTGCAGAGCTCAAGGAAAAAGTGAAGAGCGGCCAGTTCGAACCTGTCGGAGCGATGTATGTCGAACCGGACTGCAATATACCATCAGCTGAAAGCCTTATAAGACAGTGCCTTTATGGACAGCATTACTACAGAAAGGCCTTTGGTATCACTGTAGACACAGCATGGCTTCCAGATGTATTCGGCAACAGCTGGATTCTTCCACAGATACTCAAGAAGTCCGGAGTGAATTATTTCATCTCCAATAAGATGTCGACATGGAACGATACAAACCGCTTCCCACACAACAACTTCCTGTGGAAAGGACTTGATGGGACATTGATCTATGCCTGCGTCCCTCCAACACATTTCATTACCTGGAATATGCCTAGCCAGATCATGGAGAACTGGGATGCATACCAGGACAAGGAAAGAGGGGGAGCAACACTCTCTATGTTCGGATACGGAGATGGCGGCAGCGGCGTCACCGAGGAAATGATAGAGATGATGCATCGCTTCGACAAGCTTTCCCTGATGCCGAAGACAAAGCACATGAGAGCCGATGAGTATCTCCATAGCAACTTCGATGGAAATACAGAGCTCTCCGTATGGGATGGCGAGCTGTATCTTGAAATGCACCGCGGAACATTCACGACAAAGTCCAATCTCAAAGCTTACAACAGAATGCTCGAATCGAAGTTCAGAAGCACCGAGATAGTGTCGGTAATCCGCGCACTCAAAGGCAAGGAATACCCTGCAGATACAATCAGGAATGCATATAAGAAATTCCTCCTCAACCAGTTCCATGACATCCTCCCAGGTAGCCATATCAATCCGGTATACGAGGATGCAATGAATGATTATCGCGCTGTCGACTCGACGCTCGATGCAATCCTCGAGGAAAACGGAAAGAGCTATTTCAATTCCCTCAACTGGAAACGCAGCGGTGTCCATTTCATCGAAGCAGAGAATGGGAGCGCTGTAAGGCATGGAAAGAAAGGATACTTCTCCTACCCTGCTATCGATTCTCTTTCCACAGGGAAAGCTGAGGACGCGACGACTTCCGATACAAGCTGGCTCAAATGCAATGGACTCAATGTTGAGACTCCTTTCTACTCAATAGAGTTCAATGAGGATGGCTCTTTCAGAAGCCTGAAGGAAAAGAACGGAGAAAGGGAATGGGTAAAAGGCGGCTTCAACAAGCTTCATCTCTTCCAGGATACACCGGGAATGTACGATGCCTGGGATATTCTTCCAAACTACGATGAGGTTGAGTATGAGCTGAAAGTCGAGAAACCTCTTTCCCTCGACAGGGCGGACAGCACTGTTGCTGAATTCTCCACTGTTCTCAAGACACCTGACGACAAGAGCACATGGAAGATCGTAATCAGGCTTTTCTCAGAGTCCAGGGAAATCGAAACAGAGCATATCGTGGACTGGGATGAAAAGCACAAGCTCATGAAAGCCGAATTCGCCTGCAATGTCCTTTCGAGAACCCTCATTACCGATACAAGCGCTGGCTATGCTGCAAGGGATACTCACAAGAACACAACCTGGCAGCAGGCAAGGTTTGAGGTGTCGACACATCTCTGGACAGACTTTGCCGAAGCAGATGGCGGTATCGCTGTGATAAACGAAGGAAAGTATGGTCTCGGTGTTCAGGAGGATGGATTCACTGTTTCCCTCCTCCGCTCCAACATCAGGCCGGATATCATGTCGGATATCGGCCACCATGATTTCTGTCTTACGATACTTCCACACAGCGGATCCGCTGTCGAAGCTGGTATCAACAGAAGGGCTATCGAATACAACACACCGCTTATCAGGACGGAAGAGGGCCTCGCTGCATCATGGGATTTCGGTCCACTATACCTCGAAGCTGTCAAACTCTCAGAGGATGGAAAGAAGATTATCTACCGTCTCTCCGAACAGGATGGAAAGAGGGGCCGTCTCAATCTCGGAAAGAAGTTTGAGACCCTGAATATGCTCGAGGATCATGAAGGCTGGGCGGATACTATCGACTACAAGCCTTTCGAAATCATAACAATCGCAGAGGAACTCTGAAACAAAAGGGGGAATGGAATGGAAAAGGAAACAGAAAAGAGATACTCGGAGTGGCTTGCAAATGAGCTCTATGACAAAGATCTCAAAGCAGAGCTGGAGTCCATCAAGGGTGATGAAGAGAAAATCAATGATGCTTTCTACCGCGACCTTGAATTCGGAACAGGTGGACTCAGGGGTGTCATTGGTGCTGGAACGAACAGAATGAATGTCATGACGGTTGCAAAGGCAAGCCAGGGTTATGCTGACTACCTCAATGCAGAATTCAAGAATCCTTCTGTCGCGATAGCCCATGACAGCAGAATAAAATCAGATCTCTTCTCCGAGACTGCAGCATCTGTATTTGCCGCAAACGGTGTAAAGGTACATATGTACCCCACCCTGATGCCAACTCCATCGCTTTCATTTGCGGTAAGGCACCTTGGCTGTTCCGGCGGTATCGTCGTTACAGCCAGCCACAATCCGGCGAAGTACAATGGCTATAAGGTATATGGTCCGGATGGTTGCCAGATAACCACAAAAGCTGCGGAAGCTATTCAGAAGGCCATCAATGGAATCGATATATTCTCAGGCATAAAGAGAATGGATTTCAGCAAAGGCCTTGAATCGGGAATCATTGAATGGATTGGCGAGGATACAATCAATGCCTTCATCGACGCCGTTTCAAATGAATCCCTCCTTAAGGACAATGACGGGGACAAAAACCTTTCAATTGTCTACACGCCTCTCAATGGTGCAGGCCTGAGATGCGTGACTACCTGTCTCAAGAAGAATGGATATACCAACATCCATATTGTCAAAGAGCAGGAAAACCCAGATGGCAACTTCCCAACCTGTCCTTACCCTAATCCGGAAATAAGAGAAGCCCTGGAGCTCGGTTTGAGAGATGCTGAGAAGTCCGGCAGCGATATCCTTATCGCAACTGATCCGGACTCCGACAGAGTCGGAATCGCAGTCAGGAACAGCGAAGGCGGATACACTCTCCTCTCTGGAAATGAAACAGGTGTCCTTCTTCTCGACTGGATTGCAAAACGCCGTATAGAGCTTGGCCAGATGCCAGAGAAACCTGTCGTGGTGAAGACTATAGTCACAACAGACATGGCAACAAGAATCGCGGAACACTATGGAATTGAAATCAGGGAAGTCCTTACAGGGTTCAAATACATTGGAGAACAGATTGGACTTCTCGAGAAATATGGAGAGGAGAACAGGTATATCCTTGGATTCGAGGAGAGCTATGGCTATCTGACAGGAAGCTATGTCCGCGATAAGGATGCTGTCGATGGTGCAATGATGATTGCAGATATGACTGCATACTACAGAAAGAGGGGGAAGAGCCTTCTGGATGTGCTTTCAGAGTTGTACAGTACCTATGGATACTTCTACAACACATTGCATAGCTATGAGTTCGATGGCGAAGCTGGATTCGAGAAGATGAAGGCTATGACAAAGAAGCTCAGAGAGGAACCTCCTACATCTTTTGCTGGCAGCAGCGTCGTGGTTTGCAATGATTACCTCAATTCCGTCTCTACTGACAAGAATGGCAAAAAGACTGCCATCAACCTTCCGGTATCGGATGTTATGAAATTCATAACAGAAAACGGTATTTCCGTAGTCGTAAGACCTTCTGGTACAGAGCCAAAACTCAAGATTTACTTCTCTATCAGGTCAAACGACAAAGCAAAAGCCGCAGAAACAGAGAAGGAACTCAGAGAAGAGATTGAGAAATTCCTCGGAATATGAAAAGCATGGGCCTCAGATTAAACTGGGGCTCAGTTTTCATCCATGGCCTTAAGCTCTGGCATAACCATATGCCGCATGGAAAGGTATGCGGCAAGTCCTCCTATGACATTGCTTATAGGTTCTGCCATCATTACGCCATTGATACCGAAAAGATATGGAAGGAGGATGGTTAGAGGGACCACGATTATGACTTTTCTGAAAAGGGAGAAGAATACAGCCTGCTTAGCTTTTCCCAGCGCGACAAATGTCTGCTGACCCGCCGTCTGGAAAGCCATGAAGAAAAATCCGAAGAAGTATATCTTCAATGCGGCAGCAGATGCTTCAATCATTGCCAAATCCTGGGTAAAGAGCATCGCCATAGCGTGCGGAAAGATAATTATGACAAGCCAGGCAATAAGCGCATATGTGAATGTACATACCAATGTGAAATTGCTTGCCTTTATCGTTCGCTGCCCGTTCCTTGCTCCATAGTTATAACTCATGACAGGGCTTGCACCGCTTCCGATACCATTCATCACAGTGTTGTAGACTTCTCTGACCGAGTTAAGAATCGTCATTACACCTACATACAGATCTCCACCCCATATAAAAGCGCATTTATTGCAAACGAGCTGGACAATTGAATTTGTCGCGCCCATTGTAAATCCACTTGTTCCAAGGGCTATTATTTTCCAGCATCTTCTGCCCCCAAGCTTCATATCCTGAAAGCGAAGGCGCAACTCGACATTGCGACCGCACAGAAATGCAACTGCGAAAATACAAGAGACACTCTGGCTGAAGACTGTTGCAATCGCGGCCCCTTTTACGCCAAGGTCGAATACGAATATCAGAATCGGGTCCAGTACAATGTTTATTACAGCCCCTATGATTACAGTAAGCATTCCAATCATCGCAAAGCCCTGGCTGTTGATGAAAGCATTCATGCTAAGCGTGACAAGTACCGGAATAGTCCCGACAGAATAAATCATGAGGTAATCCCTTGCATAAGGGTATGTAAGATCGCTTGCTCCGAATGCATACAGTATTGGCTTGTTGAAAATAAGAACAACAAGCATCAGAGAGAACCCTGTAATAACCGACATGAGGAAAGAGTTTCCCATAACAAGAGAAGCTTCTTTCAAATCACCCTTCCCTCTCGCCATGGCACAAAGCGGAGCTCCTCCATTCGGACCATACAGTTTTGCGAATGCGCTTATCAATGAAATGATTGGAAAACACAATCCAAGGCCTGTAAGTGCCACAGAACCTGTTTCAGGAAGGTGCCCTATATAAATCCTGTCGACCATATTATAAAGAAGGTTCACAAGTTCTGCGATAATCAGGGGAAATGAAACGCGCAGTATCAATGTCGATACTTTCCCTTCCGAGAAATCTGCCTGGTGGATTTTCATAATGTTTCCTTTTCTCGAGAGTATATTCATAATCTACTCCCGCATCAAAACACACCGAAAGCCAATGTTAACAAAATGTTAGAAAAATATTAAAAACAAATCATTGACAGTTGGAACATACTCTCCTAACTTTTTTCTCATGGATGGATTGGATGATGTACGAACATTAACCCTATGCTCTGTACTGATACGTATTTTCGTATCCATAACGCTTGGAGCAATACTGGGCATTGAAAGAGGTCTCAAGAACAGACCGGCAGGTCTCAGGACATATATCCTTGTATGTATGGGATCCTGCATTGTCATGATCACAAACCAGTATGTTTATCAGGCATA
Source organism: uncultured Spirochaetaceae bacterium (assembly GCA_944392705.1). Lineage (GTDB taxonomy): Bacteria > Spirochaetota > Spirochaetia > Sphaerochaetales > Sphaerochaetaceae > Ornithospirochaeta. The sequence continues at coordinate 827 of CALXXO010000010.1, read as the reverse complement.
TAATACCGGGGACCCTGTCAGAATGGCAGCTCAGGTAGTAAGCGGAATCGGTTTTCTCGGTGCTGGTTCAATCATTGTCACAAAACAGAACCAAATCAAAGGACTAACTACTGCTGCAGGATTGTGGGCAGCTGCTGCAGTAGGACTTTCTATCGGAATAGGATTATACGAAGTTGCTATAACAGGAGGGCTTTCTATACTTGTAATTCTCAGATTGCTCAACCACTGGGATCTGAAGATAAGACAGAAGACACGAACTCTCAATCTATATGTCGAACTTAAAAGCGGCAGCTGTTTCGCTGATTTCCTGCACTTCCTGAAGCTTCATGATTTCTACGTCGAGAATATACAGAGCGAGAGAAAGGGGATATCGTCCGATGCTGCATTCATAATCACGCTCAGGGCCCTAAACGCATCGGTGACGCACGATGCAATGCTCTCAATAATCGGCGGAAGCAATGATGTAAGCTACTTCGAAGAACTCTGAAAACCTGACCGGAAATGCTATCTCCTGCGTATTACATTCAGGAGGTTAGCATATGACTGGAATCAAAAAGGAACAAAGCTATAATGAGGACATGAGAGGAATCACGACTACTACACCAGTATTCGAGGATTACAGAAACAAGGGATTCGTATATGTAGACAAAACAAGATTCATACACTCTCTTGTCTCTGACAATCCAGACAATTTCTTCTTCATTTCCAGGCCGAGAAGATTCGGGAAAAGCCTTTTCTGCCACACACTTCATTCCCTGTTTGAGGGGAGAAAGGAACTTTTCAAAGGGCTTTACATCGAAGATAAATACTCCTTCGAGCCCTTCCCC
>CALXXO010000009.1 GCA_944392705.1 uncultured Spirochaetaceae bacterium | reverse complement strand
AAGCTCTGCATACAAAGATTCCTCTGTAAAATCACAGCTTCTGTACTCTCCAGTGATATGTCCCTTTCTGATAATCAAGAATCTATTACAGTTTGTGAGAATTTCGCTCGAATCATCCGATATCAGGACAACACAAGCGCCCTCCTTCGCAATATTTTGGATCAGGATGCTTATATCCATTTTTGCACCGACATCTACACCCACAGTAGGACAGTTGAGGATAACAACATGGGGATTAATTGAAAGTCCTCTGGCAATAACGGCTTTTTGTTGATTCCCTCCAGACAGTGTCCCAATGGCGTCAGAAGGCTTACCAATTTTTATTCGCAGTTCTTTTACCCATCCATCAACTGTTTCTGACATCTTTTTCCTATCGATTATTCCGAACTTTCTGCAAACGTTATTTATCGAGGAAATAATGATGTTTCTGCCTATTGATTGGTCTATGAAAATTCCTTCTGTAAGACGATCTTCGGGGACATAGCAGATATTATTTGCTATTGCATCCTGAACATTCCTGATTTTTATCTCTTTTCCATTGATAAGAATATGACCAGAAGTGTGGGGAACTATTCCATACAATGATTTAGCGAGAGATGTTCTTCCAGAACCAAGAAGACCAGTGATTCCCAGGACCTCACCCTTATGAACTTTAAAACTGATATCCTCATATGCTCCTTCAAGCGATAACCCTTGCACTTCTAGTACAGTCTCAGTATTTGAATCTGAAGAAGCTAACCGTGTTGCGGAATATTCTTTCCCTGTCATGTAATAAACAAGTTTTTCTCTTGTGAAATCTCTTATATCTCCATCTATTACATTTTCACCATTGCGAAGAACGAAAATCCTATCGCAGATGGAAAAGATTTCATCAAGTTTATGGCTAACAAAGAGTATTGAAAGGCCAGCATCTTTCAACTGTCTTATTACTTCAAACAGTGCCTGTACCTCGTTATAGGTAATGGCCGATGTAGGTTCATCGAATATAACGAACTTAGCATCATTGATAATCGCTCTTGCAATAGCTACAAGCTGTTTATCTGCTACAGAAAGATCATCAACCTTCCTGTTCAAATCCATGTTTATATTTATCTTCCGGAAAGCAGATTCTGCAATCTCTGCAAGCTCTTTTTCCGTTGTAATATTGCGCCTGTCGGCAAGCATTGTGTTAAGCCCGATATTCTCGGCAACAGTCATATTAGGGAAAAGTGAGAAATCCTGATAAACAACCTGGATTCCATTTCTCATGGATTCTCTTGGTGTCATCGTCTTGTACTTTCTTCCCTCTATGAATATCTCTCCTGAATCTGGCGTATAAAATCCAGAAAGAATTTTAATCAAAGTAGATTTACCGCAGCCATTCTCTCCAGCAAGGCAGACAATCTCACCCTTTCGGATATCAATATTTACATCCGAAAGTGCCTTTACACCGATAAATGACTTATTGATTTTCTTCAGCTGTATCAATGGGGTCATACCTATCTCCTATCTGATTTCCAAGTCTGGCCGGGGATTCCGGCCAGAAAACAAAATCCAATCAGAATGGATAATCCGCCATGTTATCTTTTGTTGCTGTCAACATATCGTTTCCATATATGACATTATCTTTGACAACAACTGAATTGTAGCCATTGTATCCAAGGTCCGTACCTGTTTCGATTGTCTTTCCTTCCAGTACCAGCTGTGCGACCTTGTTGAGCGCATATCCAGCACCTGCCGGATCCCAGAATGTTGTTGCACTCAGAGCACCACTTTCAAGGAATGGTCCGGACACAGAAGGAATACAAGTACCGATTGCTGCTACCTCTCCAGCAAGTCCCATCTCCTCTATAGCAAGACCAACGCCCTGTGTTCCAGACATTGAAGAAACAAGGAATCCTTTAAGATTTGGATATGTCCTTACAAGCTCTCTCGCCTTATCATATCCAGTCTTTGAATTATCATTCTCTTCAATCTTATCAGCTACACAAGTCATATTAGGATAGGCTTCAAGCTGTCTTGCAACTGCAGCATCAGTCCATTCCATATGGGATTTCGATGTCAGGAATCCGACAGTTGTAACATATTCACCCTCTTCTCCCATATTCTTAGCAAGAACATCCATCATATATGCGCCATATGCGGCATTATCGAAGGCTTCCACATCGTAATCCACATTCTGCATACCAGCAGCTTCATGAGAAATAACAACAATACCTGCATCTCGTGCTTTCTTACAGACAGGTTCAAGTGCTTCTACTGAAACAGGAACAACAGTAATAGCATCGACTCCCTGAGCTATAAGATCTTCCATAATCTGAACCTGAGCCGCTGGATCAGCTGTCTGCGGACCTACCATGAATGCATCAACAACTCCTTCTTTATTGATTTCATCAAGTCCAAGCTGCTGTCTCTGGTACCATGCTGTTCCAAGCTGTTTTACAAGGTTTGCAACTCTGTACTTTGCAGTGCCATCACTTGAAGTATTCTCAGAAACCGCACCTGCGAATAGAGATGCAGAGAATGCGATGAGCAGAACAAATGCCAATAAGCTCTTCCTCTTCATTGTCTAATCTCCTTTTTTCAATCTACCTTAATTTTATTTAAGTTAAGTTAAATTTATTTAAGTAAAGCCTAAACTAGAAGATTTAAGCTGTCAAACAAAATTTCAAACCCTTAAAGTGCTGGTTTATTTCAATGAAAGTAATCCAGACCATAATAGCCTGGATAATACACGAGAAAAATCAAACAAATGATGTTTCTAAATGATTAGTGTGGTTACTACTTTTTCATTTTCTATCAATCATCACTACTGTCTCTATATGGCTTGAGCCTGGGAATAGGTCGACAGGCTGGATTGCACGTATCTCGTAAGGGAGGAAACGGTGGATGTACCGCAGATCGCGGCCGAGGGTTTCAGGGTTGCATGATACATATATGATTCTCTCAGGAGCCATACGCCCTGCAGCTGCAAGGAATTCCTCAGTAGCGCCGGAGCGCGGAGGATCGAGAAAAAGGACGGATGGACTAAAGCCTTCCTTCGCCTTCTCCTTCATCCATTTGGAAGCATCTGCTGTTATGAAAGTTGCATTGTCTATGCCATTTATCCTGGCATTTTCCTCTGCATCCTTCACAGCCTGTGCATTAGATTCAACTCCGATTACTCTACCCGCTCCGGATGCAGCAGCGATAAGGGCTATTGTGCCTGTACCGGAATAGGCATCGACGACTATATCGGAAGGCCTGAGATCTGCCATATTCATAGCGACTGTATATAGATTCTCAGCCTGTCTAGGATTCACCTGATAGAAAGAAAGCGCTGAAATACGGAAATCCAGGGAACAAAGGCGGTCCATGATATACCCTTTGCCGTAAATGACCTCCTCCTTCGCATTCTCCGGAATCACCATCGAAGTCTTTTCCGTATTCACTATAATCGATACGGATTTCACGTAGTTATGGCGCTGATGGATTGCCGCCGCCAGATCCGATGCAGATGGGAGATCAAAGGATGATGCCACAAGCACAACAAGCGCTTCATCGTAATACTTCGAACATCTGACAAGAACGTGCCGAAGGTGCCCAGTCCCCCTATCCTCATCGTAGGCTTTTATATGATAACGCCCTGCAAGCATCCTTATCGTCGAAAGGATTTCACCTGCCCTTCTGTCCTCCAAAGGACACGACCTGATGGGAATCAGCTTATGGCTGCCTTTCCTGTAGATACCAGTGACAAGCTTGCCATCGAGAGAGGAGCATACAGCCTGCACTTTGCATCTGTATTCAGTTATTTCAGGTGATGGGAGAATCGGGGAAACCTTGCAGAAACGGGACAGGAACTGTTCTTCCGTCAGATACTTTTCCAGAAGCTCATCTGGGTACTTTTCATTAACATAATCACATCCGCCGCATCTTCCGAATAGTGGACAGCTTCTTCTCTTTGCCATACCACAATCATACAGATAGCGGCGGAAAATGACTACTAAGTCCTGATTTCCCTGTTGAACGGCTTTCCAAGCGCCGTTGGTGCTGTAGTCTGGTTGCGCGATGTGAATGAAAGGACAACGATTACAAGCACATATGGAAGCATGACTGCAAGTTCATACGGGAACGATATTCCCATGCTCTGGACAACCGTCTGGAAGGTCTGTGCGAACGTGAACAGCAACGCACCACCCATTATCTGAACAGGATGCCAATGTCCGAAGTAAACAAGGGCAACTGCGATGAAGCCCCTTCCGGAAATAAGGGTATCAGAGAACATCTTCGCCTGTGCTATCGAGAGATAGGCTCCTGCAAGTCCTGCCAATGCTCCTCCAAGTGCCAGAGCTTCATAGCGAGTACGTGTAACATTGATTCCCATTGAATCTGCGGCTCTCGGATTTGTTCCGACAGCCCTTACCTTCAATCCCCAGTATGTCTTGAAGAGAATATACCAAGCAACAGGTACCAGGATATAAGCAAGGTATGCGACTATGTTATGGGAAAAGAATACATCTCCGATGAACGGTATCTTTGACAATAGCGGTATATCGATATCAGAAATACCGGGTATGGACTGTGTTCCTCCGACGAAGTGGCGGAATAGTGTTCCGGCAGTTCCGACGCCGAACATCTGCAGACCTATTCCTGCAATGCCCTGAGGGGCTCTAAACGTGACTGTTATCACACCGAAGAACAGACCGAAGAGCACACCAAGAAGCGCTGCCGATACAAACCCAAGCACATTGTATACCGGAGCTACCGCACCCCCCTGACCTGCAAGGAATGGAATCAGCATTCCTACAAATGCGCCCATTGCCATCACACCTTCACAGCCAAGATTGAAAACACCGGCTCTCTGGTTGAACATCTCACCAAGGGATGCAAGAAGGAGCGCAACTGAAAATGGTATGCACATTGAAAGCATATTCGTGATGATATCGAGCATCTCAACCCTCCTTCTTTCTCAGAGCCTGATACTTCCTCCAGACTCTGTCCTGGAAATAAGTGTTGGAAAGAACCATCTGAGCTGTGACGATCACGATGATGATTATTCCCTGCATAACCTGAACTATATTCGCAGGTACTCCGACCTGTGATGGCGCGAGCGTAGAACCGTAAATCAGAAGGCCGAATAGAAATGATGCCGGAATAATCCCGAATGGATGCAGGCCACCGAAAAGAGCAACTACGACACCTGAGAAACCATAGTTGTTCGTAATTCCCTCAATCGCACGCCTGTGCACACCTGCAAGTTCAACGCCACCGGCGAATCCTGCGAATGCTCCCGATATAGCCATTGAAGCTGCAAGATAAAATCCTACGCTTATTCCTCCATAGCGAGCAGCTCTCGCCCCGGAGCCTGATGCTCTCATCTTGTAGCCTATTGTTGTTTTCCACATGAGTATATAGATAAGAACAGCCAGTACCAGCGCTATGATGATTCCATAGTGAAGTCTTCCGGAGATACGTCCAAGCCAGATATTCTCAGTAAGTCTCATCGACTGCGGTGTTCCAGTTCCATAGACCTGCTCCGCAGGATCGAGGTAAATGGTCCTTAGACAGAGGGAATAGAACTGGGCTGCAATGTAATTGAGCATTACAGTCGACAAGAGCTCTGATACATTCAGCTTAGCCTTCAGGATTCCAGGAATAAAGCCCCAGACACCTCCTCCTATCATCGAAGCTATCATGGCAAGCGGAAGGAGAAGCGGACGTGGAACATCGGGGAAAGCGAGAGCAACACCTGTGAAGGCAAGCAGTCCCATAGCCATCTGTCCCTCTGCTCCGATATTTATTATTCCGGATCTGTAAGCAACGGAAATACCAAGGGCGATTATGCAGAGAGGAATAGCCCTTATGAGCACTTCCGACAGATGAAGCATATTCGTCAGCGGCTGGAAGATGATGATATAGAACGTATCAGATACATCTGCACCAATCATCCACAATATAACTGAAGCCATCAGAATCGCAGCAATTGCAGCAATTGCCACTATCGAAAACCTGAATGCGATACGGAAACCCTTTGTCATTCTTCCTTCACCCCCGCCATGAGAATTCCAAGGCGTTCCCTTGTCGCCTCGTTCTTGTCCAGAACCTTCTGTATGACGCCCTTGTAGATTACGGCGATTCTGTCAGAGAGATTCATGATTTCGTCGAGCTCTTCGGAAATCAGAAGGATGCCGATACCGCTTTCCCTTATCTTGAGAAGCTCTGAATGGATGAATTCTACCGCTCCCATATCAAGTCCTCTTGTCGGATATACCGCAACGAGGAATTTAGGCTTACGCTCAATTTCCCTTGCAAGGATTACTTTCTGGATGTTTCCACCGGAAAGGGAACCTGCTGCAGTATCTATTCCAGGACACCTTATATCGAAACGGCTGACAAGCTTTTCAGCGGTGCTGTCGATTTTCTTGCCGTTTACAAAGCCATTGGATGAGAATGACGGTGAAGCGATATCCTTCAGAACGAAGTTCTCCTTGATAGAGAAAGGAGGAACAATTCCCTCTGTATTCCTCTCCTCGGGGATATAGCCCATACCACGGTCGATGATTTCCCTCGGCGAGCAGTTCGCTATATCCTCCCCCAGGAATACAATCCTGCCGCTTTCGGTCTTCCTAAGCCCATTGATAGCTTCTGCAAGTTCCCTCTGCCCGTTTCCAGAAACACCAGCAAGCCCTACTATCTCACCTGCCCTGATTTCAAGGTTGAGACCATTCAGCGCCGGGATCTTCCTGTCTGACATGACGACGGCATTCTCCACCGAAAGAACAGTAGCTCCAGCTTTTGCAGAACCGGCATTACGCGGAAGGATAATCTCGTGCCCCGTCATCTTCGCGGCAATCTCCTGCGGAGAGTGCTCGCTGGTATTGCCGGAGAAAACGACCTTGCCATGCCGCAGGATTGTGACTTTATCTGAAAGGGCCTTCACTTCCTGCAGCTTATGGGAAATGAAGATTATGGAGAGTTCCTTTGTCATTCTCTGCAGGAGAACGATTAGCTCATCGACCTCCTGTGGAGTAAGGGCAGAGGTCGGTTCATCGAGAATCAGGAAGCGGGCACCAAGACACAGAGTCTTCACAAGCTCTACTTTCTGCTGCTCTCCGACTGACAGCTGCCATATATACGCATCGGGATTCACGAGAAGCTCATACTGGGAGGACACCTCCTCGATACGCTTCCGCACTTCCTTGATATCATAGCGCTTCTTACCTGTGTTCCTGTAACCTAAAGCCACATTCTCGGTGACGGTCATGTTCGGAACCAGCATATAAGTCTGGTGAACCATTCCAAGTCCCGCCTTGAATGCATCTTCAGGCCCGCGGAACCTGACTGGCTGGTCGTTGATAAGTATTCTGCCTTCATCAGGCTGATAAAGTCCCATCAGGATATTCATAAGCGTGGTCTTTCCAGCACCATTCTCCCCGACAAGGGCCAGTACTTCCCCTTCTCCAACGCTTATGGAGATGTCGTCGGATGCAAGCACACCAGGGAATCGTTTGGTAATGTGCTCCATCTTCAGCGATCTTATTCTGTTGTCCATAGATTATTAAAGCAAAGCAGGGCCTAAGCCCTGCTCATGTTCTTATGAAATCAGAGAGTGGAGTAATCCACGCTCGCCCAATCAGCGAGAGTTCCATCCGGATCGGCCTTGAAGGACTCAATTGTCTCATTGATCTTAGCTTCAAGTTCCGGGGATACCCATTCAGCCTTAAGGTCCGGATTGTAATCGAAGACGAATCCGCCGTTGGCGAAGTTCATAGGAATGCATTCTCCTCCGAGTGTTCCGTTTTCGATTTTCTCCACGAGCTCCTTGACTACAGCAGCATAGTTATATGCGGAAGCTGCTATACACTTTGCCTTGCCTTCCTCTGTGGTAAGCTGTGCAAGATCCTGTCCAACCCACATAGCTGTAGGAGACTCTGCAGTTGCGCGGAGAGCACCAATAGCCTGCTGAGATGATCCGGTGAGGATATCAGCACCATTTCCAAGCTGGGATGTTGCGACTTCAGAGGACTTAACATAATCGGAGAAGGAACCAGTATGTGCGACAAGTATCTTTGCATCCGGGTTGACGGACTGTACGCCAAGCACAAAACCACGGTTATAGCGTGCAGCATCTCCGGAGTCTACAGGACCAACAAGACCTACAATATCTGCAGTTGTATCAGTTCCCGCGATTATACCGTTGATATAACCAGTTTCCTCGGACTCTGGCATATATGTGAAGACATTCGCCGGTCCGATCTCAGATGATGTTCCGAAAGCAAATGATACATTCGGATACTCTTCTGCCATCTCAAGAACAAGGTTCTTGTACTGTGCACCGTGTGCGATGATTAGATCATAGCCCTGTGCGACATACTGTCTTGCAATCGATCCGGCATCGACAGGGAGCATCTTCTCTGCATAGGAGTACTCGATTTTCTTATCCGGCATCTCTGCAATTGCCTGTGTGATACCATCGTGCATCGACTGGCACCAGCCCTTGTCATCAATTGTATTCTCGATAATCAGAGCGATGCGGATTGTACCATCATCGGCTGCTGCAGATTCTCCGCTTCCCTGGGCAAATGCCATGAATGGAAGGATGAGAACAAGAGAAAGGACGAGAAGCTTCTTCATATGTTTTCTCCTTTTAGTCAGTTTGTATTTTCAGTATAACAGAGGAAAAACGGATGTAAAACAAAACAAGCGTATTTTGTAAATTGTTTCTGAATATAGCTATTTATAACCCGAAATGTATGAAATCGGAATCAAAAAGCGGGGATTTGCCCTGCACAATCAATCCATGCTAGCATCCGGGTATGAGGATACTGCTCTTATCAGACTGGTACCAGAGTGCTGTCAACGGCGTTGTTGTTTCTGTGGAGAACCTCAGAAAAGGACTTGAGAATCTCGGGCATGAGGTGAGAGTCACCACGCTCTCACAGGACAGAAAATCCTATTACGAGGATGGCGTGTACCACATCGGATCCCATGATGCAGGCCTTATCTATCCCGGTGCACGGCTCAGAGCCCCAAGCGCAGTGACATTCTCCGATGAAGTCCAGTACTGGGCTCCTGATATCCTCCACACGAACTGCGAATTCAGCACTTTCTTCATAGCGCTCCAGCTCAAGAAGCTTTTCAATGTGCCTATAATCCATACCTACCATACGATGTATGAGGATTACACCAGGTACATCTTCCCCTCAAAGCGCGTCGGCATTGTCGCGGCAAGGTTCTATACGAAGTTCGTCTCAGAGAAAATCGACAGGATGATTGCCCCTACAGTCAAGGTAAAAGATCTTCTGGAAGATTACGGAGTACCCTGCCCTGTCAGCGTTATACCGACAGGAATAGACCTGGCGCTCTATTCAACCCCGCTTTCCGGAGAAGAGAGAAACGAAATCAGGAAGAGGTACGGAATAAAGGCAAGCGATACGCTATTCATCTACTGCGGCCGCCTTGCCGCGGAGAAGAACATAGAACTGCTGCTGAAAGCTTTCGGGAAGGAAAGGGATGGCAGGAAGCTTCTCATAGTCGGAGATGGCCCGGTACGCCAGACACTTGAAATACTAAATGATGAGATTGGCTCCGGCGCTATATTCACTGGAATGCTGGGAAAGGATGAAGTGAGCAGGTGCTATAGAGCATCGGATGTATTCATCTCCGCATCGAGAAGCGAAACGCAGGGATTGACCTTCATCGAAGCTGCGGCATCCTCTTTGCCCCTTGTCTGCATCTCCGACCCGGTACTCGAAGGTGTTGTTGAAAACGGCAGAAACGGATTCCTGCCGGCTTCGCTGGGCGAAATGCAGGAAGCAATAGATACTCTTACAACCGATAGTTCCCTCAGGAATAGAATGGCTGAAGAATCAAGAAGTATGGCCGAAGCATTCTCAATCGAGACATTCGCGAAGAGAGTTGAAGCTCTTTACATCGATGCCATATCGGAGATGAGAAACAGCAATCCGCAGATTGAGCAGCTATAATTATGATGGAAATCGAGACAGACAGATTGATCATAAGGAAATTCACCGAAGAGGATTCAGAAGCGCTCTTCATAATCCTCAAAGATGAAGAAGTGAACAGATTCCTGCCATGGTATCCGATAAAAAGCATCGAAGAGACGAGGAAATTCCAGAAGGAAAGATTTGTCAATACATATGCAATCTGCATGAAAGAGGATAACTACCCTATAGGCTACATCGGTTTTGATACCAACCCTCCCCATGATCTTGGCTATGAATTCTGGCACAAGGAAATCGCGACAGAAGCAGGAAGAGCGGTTATAGAGCAGGCCAGGAAAGCGGGGCTGGAATACATTACAGCAACCCATGACAGGAACAATCCAAGGAGTGGCAGTGTCATGAAAAGCCTTGGCATGAGATACCAGTACTCATATGAAGAGCTCTGGGAACCGAAAAACATCCTCGTCACATTCCGGCTATACCAGCTCAATCTCGATGGCAATGAAAACCGTATATACAAAAAGTACTGGGACCAGGCAAATCAGAAGTTCATAGAAGAAGGCTTATGCTAACTGCAGTTCCAGCTTCTCAGAATGGGTAGAAGAACTTAACTCCGAGAACAAAACGCGAAACCACCGCAAGGAGGAGAATAAGGAAGACAACTGCCAGTGATATGTAATCCATCTTCCCCATCTTGCGCGCCATGTACCATGTCCGCTTCTTATTCTTTCCGAAACCTCTGAGCACCATCGCATTCGATATGATATCAATACGGTCGAGGGATGAAAGCACCAGAGGAGCCAGTACCTTCGATACGCTCTTGATTCTCTCCATCAGCGATACTCCCTTCGATATATCCACGCCACGGGCCATCTGAGCGTGCATTATATGCATATAGTCATCTGTGATTTCTGGAATATATCTGAGCGTCAGCGCAACTGAGTAGCTTACCTTATAGGAGAAATGCAATCTGTTCAGGCTCGATGCGAATTCCGAAGGATGAGTTGCGAATACAAACATCAAAGCCATCGGGAATATCGCGAGATACTTCATCGATACAGTGACAAGGTATACAACAGTCTCCAATGTAAGCGCATAGCTCATACTCTCCGGGCCGAGAATCACAGTTCTGTGGCCCATCGCTTCAGCTCCCTGACCGGGAGAGAAGAGATAGATGAAAATCGCGTTAACGGCCATGAAGGTGAACATGACGCACATCAGCGGCAGGAATCTCTTCATCGGTATGCGGGATGCTTTCATCACACCAAAGGAAATAAGCAAGAGAACAAGAAGTACCCTCAGATCGAATGTGATAAGCGTAATCAGAAGCCACATAACGAAAACAAGGAATTTCGTAACACCGTTGAGAGAATGTATAGGCGATTCGATATCTATATAGGAAAGGCCGAATCCGAACTTCTTCTCTTCCTTATCCTTCCCCTTCCTTCTCTTTCCTTTCTTGTTCTCCTTGAGAGGTGGAACATCTACAGATATCTTTCCACAGTCCTCAGCCTTGCCATCTTCATGGGTTATAAATGTCCTGATGAACGAAGCAATGCCATCTTCGTTGAGTCCGATTTTCTCCCCAAGCTCATAAAGGCTGGTGACACGGAGACTTGCCTTCTCGAGCAATGCTTTATCGGAGAAGACAGTGCCAATCTCCCCATCCCTGAGTACCTCGCCATCGGTAAGCACTATCGCCCTGTCAGTATATTCAAGGGCAAGGTGCATATCGTGGGTGACGAAGATTATTGTAAGCCCAAGCTCTGTATTCAGGCGCTTTATGAAGCTCATCAGCTGGGTATAATGACGCCAGTCCTGTCCAGCGGTAGGCTCATCGAGAATGAGAATCTCAGGCTGAAGGACAAGGATGGAGGCTATTGTCACACGCTTCTTCTGTCCGTAGCTGAGCGCACTGATCGGCCACTTCCAGTGCTTTTCGAGTCCGCAGAGACGGAGGGCATCCAAAACCCTCTCCTCCACTTCCTTCTCATCCATGCCACGTTGCCGGAGGGCGAATGCGACTTCATCGTAAATCATAGGATGGGAAATCATATGGTTGGGATTCTGCATTACAAACCCAACAGTCCGGCTTCTCTCCGCAATCGTGTCGGATACCGCATCCCGGCCATTGATCATAATCCTGCCAGAATCCGGCCTTATTATCCCCATCAGAAGCGATGCTGCTGTGGATTTACCCGCACCGTTTCTACCGAGGAGCGACACCATCTCCCCTTTTCTGAGTGCGAAAGATACGTGCTTCAGGACGTCCTTTTCTCCATCATAGGAGAAAGAAACATCCTCAAGGGATGCAATTACCTCCCCATCATGCGAAGGAGCTTTCCTCTCATGCTCCTTCAAGAATGACAGCAAAGGCTCTTTGAACTGGGCTGCATCCAGTGCTTCGACCGGTGATAGCTGACCTTTATACGAGGAGATATCACAACCAGCAGCTTTAAGTGCGCTGATATACAAAGGCTCCCTTATTCCAGCCTTCTTGAGCACATTGCTTCTGAGAAGCGACTCAGTGTCGGTATTGAGCGTTACTTCACCGTTCTCTATCAGTACGATCCTGTCCACAGGATACGACAGCACATCTTCCAGACGGTGCTCAATGATTACAACAATCTTCCCTGTTTTTCTGTGGATCTCGTCAATCAGCCGCATCGCGGAGCGTCCTGCAGCTGGATCGAGGTTTGCAAGCGGCTCATCGAAAAGAAGCACATCCACATCATCCACAAGGACACCTGCGATCGAAACCCTCTGCTTCTGACCGCCGGAGAGCTCACCGGGAGCCTGGCGCAGGAAATTCTCCATCTCGACAACAGTTGCAGAATCGAGGACAATCTTCCTCATCCTGTCGATGCTGACCATCTGGTTTTCCAGGGAGAATGCGATATCCTCCGCTACCGAAAGCCCGACAAACTGTGCATCTGTGTCCTGCAGGACAGTCCCGACTTTCTGTGAAATCGTGAAGATATCGCTATCCTTGGTCTCTATGCCGGAGACCTTCAGCGACCCCTCAGTCCTACCCTCCATTGAGTGGGGAATAAGGCCATTTATTGCATTTCCAAGGGTGGATTTACCGGAACCTGAAGGTCCTATGATGAGGACCTTCTCTCCATCCTTTATCTCAAGGTTGATATGCTTGAGTGTCGGCTTGGACTGGGATGCATATGTGAATGAGAAATCGCTGAAACTGATCATCTTACTTCGATTCGTCGAGTGTGAGGTTCTGCTTGCCTTTGTAGTTGCGTGCAACGAGATACATCAGAGCAGATCCGATGATAGCAATCATCACTGTATTGGAAACAGATGTAATGAGCTGCTGTGTGATTACCTTGTTAAGAGGTTCGCCATATGCAAAGTAATCGATGATTGCAGAAATCATGTATCCGACGAAGTTTGCGATGAATGAGAGAAGCACGAGAATACCTACATCAGCACCGCCGAAGACTCCCTTCTGGATTCTCTTCTTTGTGATATAAGGGAAAGCACCGATCATAGCACCGACAAGGCCACTTCCGAATGCCCATGACACCCATACTCCCCAGCCAGAGAATGCATCTGTAAGAAGATGGCCAAGGAATCCAGACACAAAGCCTACAACAGGTCCGTAGATACCTGCAAAGAGCGCGAGAATAGCCATAGCTGGCTTGAGTGTCGTATTTGCGAACACTGGTATTCCGATAAGACCACCGAATCCGTAAAGAGCTGCGCCGATAGCCATGACGACAACGAGCTTAACGCCCTTCATAACATTAGATTCTGCCATAAATCCTCCTCATCCCCTCTGGGATTTCCTGAATGCGATTTTCCAGCCTTCTCCAGTACCTATGCGGTAACGCTCGGAGAAATCTCCCTGATTGATAGCAATACCCACATTGAGAAGACTATTGATATATATAAGAGGTTCACCCTTATCAACTTCAGTGAAGTTCCTGCAGAACTTCAGATCATAGCCGAAGACTGTCATATCATCGTGCCTGATCTCCACGCGGAGCATATCGCCGTGGACTGCACCGAACTTGGAGAAAAGCGTATCCGGGATATTCGTCCAAAGAGAACCATAACGTGTATCGAGAATGTCTATCGCCCCGATAAGCACATCCCCCTCTACCCTTGCGTCCTCGACGTGCAGCATCACAGGGTTGTTGTCCAGAAGCGGGCCCGTCTCTTCGAATGTGATGGCACCCGATGCAATGCGAGCACCTGTATATGCATAAACATCGCGGCCATGGAAAGTATAGCTGCGCTGGCTGTTCTTCAGCCTGTTGACAGCTTCCGAGATTTCCCTTCTCTCGAGTATACCAATTTCCCTTGCGACATGAGTGAGGGTTCCGTTATCAGGAGTGACAACGATATGCCCCGATGCGGTAAGGACCGCAACGCTCTTCCTGTCAGAACCAACGCCTGGATCGACAACGGAGATGAATACAGTTCCCGGAGCCCAGTATGTCATAGCCTGGATAAGGCGGTATGATGCTTCCCAGATTGAGAACTGCGGGATATCGTGAGTAAGATCCTCCAGCTTCAGGGACTGTGACACCTCATCAGCAACACCGTGCATTGCGCTCACAGCACCATCGACAAGGCCGAAATCGCTCATGAATACGAGTGTTCCCCTCTTCAGCCAGGGCTTTTCGTTTTTAAGTTCATCGAGTGTGAATCTTCTATCCATAGACCCGTCTATTATGGAGAAAGCGCCCCTCTTGTTCCATACCCAAAGCGGAAAAACAGGAGTATTATCTCATTGGAGGTAAAGATGAAAACCGTAAAAGATGTATTATCCTTCCTGAAGGAAGCCAAAACATATTATCTCGCAACAGATGATGGTGGACAGCCCAGAGTCAGACCATTCGGCACGATAAATGAATTCGAGGGTAAGCTTTATATCCAGACCGGGAAAAAGAAATCAGTCTCGATGCAGCTTCACAAGAATCCTAAGTGCGAGATCTGTGCATTCCTGAATGGAAAATGGCTCAGGGTACAGGCAGAAGCCATAGAAGATGACAGAAGAGAAGCAAGAAAGAGTATGCTCGACAGCTATCCTGAACTGAGAACGATGTACAATGAGGATGATGGCAACACCGAAGTCTTCTACCTTAAGAATGCCACAGCCATATTCTCTTCATTCACAGCACCCGATGAATCTCTGACATTCTGATGCAGCCCATTGCAGTCATAAACGGAGTCATTGTCCATGGAAAAGGACTTGGACGGACTGTCGGGATGCCGACAGCGAATCTGAATCCTGCTCGCGGTATGGAAATTCCGCAGCAGGGTGTTTATGCATCCATCGTCCATCTGCGCGATGGGCTCTTCACTGGTGTGACGAACATCGGGGAACGACCGACTGTGGACAATGATTCCAGAATAACTATCGAAACAAACATCTGCGATTTTGATAGGGATATCTATGGAGAGCAGATGACTCTGGACATAATGTACTTCCTCCGCCCTATCAGGAAGATGAAAAGCTTAGAGGAAGTACGTAATCAGGTTAAGAAGGACAAGGAAGAAGCCAGAAAGCTTCTACATTGCTGAAAAGATATCGTAATAGCCCTTGAGGAATATAACGGCGATGACAATCGGCAATATCCATCTTATATACACTCTGAGCCATGATGGGAACTTTATACCCTTCCCCGCATCGGCTTCTTCTATGAAGTTCTTCCATCCCCAGCCGCTTTTATGGGAGCAGAATATAACGAACAACAGGGAACCTATCGGCATTATCGTCGAGGAAATCAGAAAATCCTCCAGATCCAGTATCTGCGTGCTCTCTCCCAGCGGATGGAACGATGAGAAAAGATTGTAGCCCAGGATACATGGAAGCGCTAATAGCATAATCAGGAACATATTTACAAGAGCGGCTTTCTTCCTTGACCAGCCGTGGGAATCCATCCAATAAGCGATTATATTCTCGAATACCGCAATAAGCGTTGTCATTGCAGCGAAGGCCATGAAAAGGAAGAACAGTGCGCCCCAGAATCTTCCCCCTCTCATCTGCGAGAAGATATTCGGAAGCGTCACAAAGAGAAGCCCAGGACCGGATCCGGGATTGACGTCGAACGAGAAACAGGCTGGGAAGATTATAAGACCAGCCATCAACGCCACAGAAGTATCGAGAGCGATTATCCTTATGGCTTCCCCTGTCAGGGACTGCTTGCGCTCTATGTATGAACCGAAAATCTCCATTCCTCCCATTCCTATTGATAATGTGAAGAACGCCTGGCTCATCGCGGCAAACACTACTTCTGAAAGACCTGCATCCATTGCCCTCTCCGCATCCGGGACAAGGTAGAAAGAAAGCCCTTTCTCAGCTCCGGGGAGCAAAAGTGAATTGAGGACGAGGAGGAGCATTATCGCAAGAAGTCCCAGCATCATGATCTTCGATGCCCTCTCCACGCCTTTCTGAAGCCCTCCCATACAGATAAGGAAACCGATAGCAACACTTATCACCATGAAAACAATCTGGAGCCAGGCATTGCCCTGCAGCGAAGCAAAGAATACCTCAGCGCCTTCTGCATCCACCCCTTCCAATCCTCCAGAAAGAGAGGATATGAAATAGTAGAGCAGCCACCCCGTGATAACTGTATAGAACATCATCAATAGATAGTTTCCAGCAATCGCCACTGGACCATAGAGATGCCACTTCTTTCCAGATGGTTCAAGAATCTTCAAAGCGTCGGCAATATTCTTTTTCGATGCTCTTCCGATGGAGAACTCCATTACCATTACAGGAAGCCCTATGAATACAAGGCAAAGGAGATAAATCAGAACGAATACAGCGCCACCATACTGGCCAGTGATGTAAGGAAATCTCCAGACATTTCCAAGCCCTACTGCACAACCAGCAGAGAGGAGAATGAAACCAAGCCTGGATGCAAGTGTCTCTCTTTCTTCCATACAGTGGATGATAACACAAAAGAAGAGTCAGAAGCGGATGATAATATCATAGAAATAATTCATCTATGCCAACGAGATGGATATATTCATTCCTCTGTTCTTTGAAGCTTTCATCAAAGCCTGCTGCAGAAAAGAAATAGTAATGCCTACGCCCTCTAGTCCCCATCGCATCCGCATATTCTTCTATTCTTCTCAATTCATCTATTCCCATCCGAAGGTTTGTGAATTTACAGGATCCGATAATCACATCATCATCTATAGCACTTGTTACTACAATGTCTATCTCTGCGCTTTTCTTAGTTTTAGGATTACCGCCCCACCAAGTCCCTACTGCACTGGGTGGAAATGGAAGATTCTCTGCTCTGAATTCCAGGTATTCTGTGCATATTCTCTCGAATACCTTACCCATATAATCATTCATAAGGCGTTCGACCGCTATTTCATAGCTAGTCCTTATACGGCCAGAGATTATCGAGGAATAATTCCGCGGCACGAAAAAATGCCAGAAGCGGAAAAACAAATCATCAATCACATAAAACGAATTCTTCTCTTCCTGCCTTCCTACAGGAAAGACTTTCGAGACAATACCAAGGTTCTTCAAAGTCTTAAGATAACTTGTCAAAGCCCCGCTTGAAACACTTGCGCTATCTGCAATCTCGCTGAACTTGGTCTTTCCATTGGCAATTGCCGTAATTACAGCATTATAGATGGATGGCTCCCGAACCTCCTCCTTCAGAAGGAACTCATTTTCATTGAACAGCACTGAATTGCGGTTGAAAAAACCTGAAAGCAGGTTTTCCTTCACTGATTTATCTGGAGAAAACTGCTCCAGGTAATAAGGTATACCTCCTGTCACACCATACATGATTGCCTTATCCCTGCTGGAATAAGATGGAAACCACCTTGCTGTATCGTAGTAATCGAATGGAAGGAGTTTCATTATCATGCCAGTTCTTCCATAAAGCGGATTCTTGCTGCCTAGCACCTTTTCTTCCATGAAACTTACAGAAGAGCCGCATATTATAAGGAATAGCTTAGTCTTCCTGAATTCCCTGTCTATGGTATTCTGCAGCAATGAAGAAAACCAACCATCATCATTCTCGAGGTAGGGAAATTCGTCTATCACAAATACAAGGCGTTCATTCTCCGCCATTTTAGCTATCTGATTGAAAGCCGCTGAAAACGAGGAGTAGACAGGAAAATCATCATCATCTCTCCCGCTTATAACCTTGGAAAGTCCAAGAAGATTTTCATCCTGGTTTGATGTCTTCACTGCAGAGAAGAAAAGGTTCTTCTTATCCTTAACGAATTCTTCAATAAGCCTTGTCTTACCAACCCTTCGCCTTCCATAAATAATTGCCATCCCAAAGCAGGAAGAAGAGTCATAACACATCTGAAGACTTTCCAGATCTTTCTCACGTGCAATGAACATAGCTCCTCCTTGTTTAGATTTCTAAACAGCAATATCATAATTTACAATATCGTAATTTACAACATCATGATATTGCAAAAACAAAACACTATTATTCAAGCTATGCTAAGAAATCAAAAGCTGAAGACAACTGCAATTCGAGCACCCAAAAGATGCTTCAGAGAACCAATCATGAAACGATAATCACCTTCAATAGCGATAGAAAGCCATGGAAGCAAATCGAAGCGTATCCCTGCAGTTGCAATGGCGAAGAAATCATAGAGGAATGAGTATCCACCATATCCCAGGTAATCATTGACTGTTCTGTTTATCCATGGGCTTCCTATAGCACCACCCATGCCTGCACCAAGGTATATGTCCCCTATTCCGATATCGAAATCGAACATCAGCTTAGCATCAAGCGATGCAATTCCCCCGTAAGAAGAGAAGGAAAAGAATCCAGATTCAGGATAAGGAAATATAATAATCGATTGAGGAACGATATCGAGAGTGAAATCCGTCCTGACTCCCATCGACACAACATCCCCGATTTTTGCGATATCCCCCACCTCAAATCCAATCCCGATTTCAAGAGAGGGATAATCAAAACCAGCAGAATCGACAGCCGTCGCGACACCTCCGGAAACAATCACACGCATCTCCGGGAGCTCAACATCAACAACAGCAACAATATCGTCCTCAACAACAGTCGTTTCTACAACAGGTTCAAGCATAACCGGTGCAGCAGGAACAACAGGAACTTCCACAGCAGGAGTTTCTTCCTCCACCGGAAGCTCATCCACTTCGTCTTCCTTTTCCATGTATTCCTCTGCATTGCCTACAAGCTTCTCAAGCCAAGAGAGAACGGTGGAGGAATCAGTTCCTTCAGGGTAATCAACGACAATCGTTCCTGGTGCAACAATCTTATAAGAGACTCCGCTATCAGCGAGGTTATAAAGTGCATTCTGATCCCTGATGAAAGCTTCCATATCTGAAGATGAAACATTGGAAGAGAAAGTGATAAGCGCACTTCCATCCCCTATTGTGGCATTCAATGCAGCATCTCCGATAACATATCCGCGCCTTATTATTTCAAAGCTTTCATGCTGAACTTCAGCATCTTCGATTTCTTCAAAAGGCTCTTCACCAATTTCAGGAATAGGCTCTTCTGGCACAACAACAGGTTCGGGAACAATAGTTTCTTCAACAACCTCGGTTCCCCACGTGCCTTCAAATCGAAGGATAGTGAATACTATGCAAAACACTGCAATAATGGCTACAACCATTAATGCAAATATCTTTTTTCCTCTCATCCAGTGTATATTTTCTCATAGAATCCAGGAATTATACACTGAAAAAGTTCAGGCCATGAGAAAATTCCCACAGCCTGAATCATTAACCGACGGTTTCACCGCCCCTATTAGCCCAGGAAACATCTCCTGAACCATAACGTCGCCTATAGTCACGAACTGTATATCTATTCAGTCCAAGTACTTTAGCGGTCTTTTTATATCCGTATCCCTGCTCAAAGAGCTTCAGACATTCCTGACGTTTATCGCTTGGAATCCTTGTGCGGAGGGATTCGTTTTCGTTCTGCATCTGCCCTCCCTATTATCTGCCCTGAATAATCAGGGCAGAATTGAATTCCTTGCTTACTCGCTTACTGCCTCTGCATCAACTTTGACACCTGTTACAACACCTTCAAAGTGGCCATATGCGTCATCTGTTGTCTTCCATGTGAATGTGAAATCACCAAGATCAGAAGCTGCTGATTCTGGCTTAATTGTCCAGACAGAAGCACCATACTTGTCATATCCCTGGATTGTGATTTCAACACCACCAACCGTTTTTACAGTTGTTGTGAAATCAGAAGGAACAATCTGTGTCTCCTTTCCAACAGCAACCTTAGACTCTACGCCTTCCTTGTTAACTTTATACTTGAAGTTAGCTGCAGCAACAGCGGTGTCTACGGTTTCTTTCTTGAGAGTATCCTTAACTTCCATTGTAAGAGTCTTTGTAATTACCGAACCAAAGTTAGGATCAACTTTTCCATCTTCACCAGCTTCTTTATTTGGTACAAACTGGATTGTAGCTGTAAAGGCCTTTGTTTCCTCAGACTCTTCATTTTCCTGCCAACCTGTAATATCAGCAGCCTGAAGCTCTGTTGTCTTTATACTTCCAGATGTCACAACGTAATCAGTTGTTACAGCAAGAAGAAGATGAGTTCTATTTGTCATATCAGAAGCAAGACCATAAATCTTGTAGGAAACAGTATCACCAACAGTTGCTTTATATTCAAAATCTGTTCCTACAACTTTATCGTTCACAATCCACTCAATAGCAAGATCAGTAACTTCGCTCTTCTTTACAGCTGTTTTCTCAATTGCTTCCGGCTTCATTTCCACAGTTGTTGTATAAGAAAGAACCTCTGTTGTGTACTTTGAATTGGAGTATGTAACAACTACTTCGCCTGTCTTTGCATCAAGCTTTACTTCATATCCTGCAGAAATTGTTTTCTCTTTTCCATCACTGTACTTTGCAGTAACACTAGTAATGGCAGCCTTTACATCGTCTGCATCCTCTACAATGCTTGCTTCATCTTCATCAACAAGTTTTGTTGAATCAATAACAACATCAAGAGCACCTGTAAGAGAATATGCATCAACAAAAAGCTTTCCTGTTCCTGTCTGAGTTCCCTCACCCCAGCTAACAGTTGCAGTATTGCGACCAGGGACAGGGTTTGCTACAGTAACGGTTCCGATTACCTGATCTACAGTATCATCAAGACGCTCAATATTGATGTATGTTTCAGCTTCAAATGCTTCACCTGCATATACCTTGATAGCAGATGGATCAGCAAGTGTAACATTAATTACATCCTTGGCATCTTCACCTGTATACGGCCATTCAACCTGCTGTGGTTCACACGCAACAAATGCAAAAAGCATAAGTGCAGCCAGCACTCCTATGAATACCTTCTTTGTCATCGTATTCATCTCCTCCTAAGATTTTCTAGTCGTATTATGCCCCCCTTTTTGCCCCCCTTGTCAAGTAAAAGTTCAACATTTTTCGTTATTTTTAGGGAGGGCATTCAAGGAGGGTTAAATTGACCAGAATATGGTGGAGATTGGGAGGGTATTATTGCATCAGATGGTTATTTTCCTGTTTCTGGCAGTTACTGGCCAGATATTTGAGATCATTCCATTCCTTGCAATCAATATCTCAGGATAAAGCGCGGTTGTTGGGCAGATATGCGTTGGAATTACATACACCACTTCCCCTATTTCAGGCCTTTTTCCTTCATTCATTCTGAATGTCCAGTGTTCCTCGCTCTGAAAAAGAGGAGTTGCATCCATTCCAATGATTTTTCCCCTTAAACCTTCGGGGTCCGATGCTATGGCTTTATAACCAAGATCTATTGTGAAAGTATCCTTTTCCGGATGGCTTACAACCCTGGAAAGAAGACTAGCAGCAGGAGTGAAATCCAAATCCGGAAAATTCGTTCTGTACCCATAGTCGTTGATGAAGCAGGTTCCAGGGGAAAGATAATAATCAGTAAGACGGGCAAAACAAGGGAATGTTGGGGTTCCGCCAATGATAACCAAACTGCATCCTGTTTCAGCTTTTGCTTTATCAACAGCAATCTGCATCTTTTGGGCTTCTCCCATTCTTTTTGAGAAATCGCTTGTATGATTGCCATCATAACAATGAAGTCCGATAAATCTTATACCTTTAAGATTCTCTATTCTTTCTTTGAATTCTGGAACACTCTCTGGCTTAACACCAGTTCGATTCATTCCAAGATTTACATCAATAAGAAAATCTATAACTAACCCGCTCTCTTTCGCTGCATCCGAAAGAAGCTTCACTTGATTATAATCATCTCCGATGGCATAGAACTTACATTCTGGGTATTTATTCGTCAGTGTAACAAATCTTGAAATATTAGGTCCGACAAGAGGATACGCAAAGACAATATCCGTTCCACCTGCCATAGCGACCATTTCGCATTCAGCTATTGTGGCACATTTGAACCGATGTATTCCTCTTGATACTAAATACGAGACCATTTCCTTAGATTTATATGTCTTCACGTGTGGCCAGAGTCTTTCAGGAGAGCCAGCAATTTCTATTACCTTATCTGTATTCTTTTTAATTATGTCAGGGTAATAAACAAGCGCCGGCGTTATGATATTATCTGCATTATCAATTCGATAGATGTTTTCTTCCATACTTCAATTATGTAGCAAAATTTCAAAATTAAATACAAAATTTTAAAAATAATTTTCAATTTATTTAAACGAAGTTACTATATAATATTTGAAAGGGGTCATATATGGCGAACAATTTGATTGAAATCAGCATCCGCGAAGTAAAACACTCACTGACAAAGGCAGAGAAGATAATCGCCGAATACATAGAACCCAGACTTGATTCGATAGTCAAACTGTCGCTGAAAGAGCTTGCGGAGAAATCAGGGTCAAGTGAAGCAACTGTAGTAAGATTCTGCAAGACTCTTGGATTCAAAGGATACAGGGATTTCATCATCTCCCTCTCTGCTGAAACTGGAGCTAAGAAAGAAAGCAGTGGAAATGAATACACGGACATAAGACCCGGTGATGATATTTCCACAATCATCAGCAATGTATCATTCAACAACATCAAGTCGATAGCAGACACAGAATCGATACTCAACAAGGAAAACATGGAAAAGCTTGTCTCGATGATAAGATCTGCAGACAGGATATTCTTCTTCGGCATTGGTGCATCGGGGCTTGTATGCATGGACGCGTATCAGAAATTCATGAGAATCAACAAGAAGGCTTGGGCTTTGACAGATTCGCACGCGATGAGACAGGCTGCAGCGCTCCTTACTCCGGAGGATATCGCGCTATTCGTATCATATTCAGGGACAACCCCCGATGTCGTCACCGCGCTGAATATCGCGAAGACAACTGGTGCAAAAACCGCGTCCATTACTAAGTATTCAAAGAACAATATCGGAGCAAAGACAGATGTCACGATTTATATATCGACACCGGAAGTCACAATACGAAGCGGTGCAATGGGGTCGAGAATCGCGATGCTGAATGTAATTGATATAATATTTTCGATTATTGCATCTTCGGAATATAATTCAATTAAACAATACCTAGATACAACTCACGAAGCAGTGTTGTAATCAGTTATATAGCCAATACTTCTTCCATGTATCCAGATACTCGGAAGTATAGCGATCTATATCTTCAAAAACTTCTGTGACCTTTACCCCTTCTTTTCTCAGCAGAGAACTCCCGTAGAAGAGATCTGCAGTATACTCACCAACCTCATGCTTCGGAGGAGTGAAGCGAAATGAATCAGGGAAAAGCTCTCTGGCTGTAAGCACCATGACAATGCCAAGCTTGAGTGGATCGAAGGCGGTTCTGTCCGTTATATGAATATAAACGCCGTTACACACCTCGCCTTTGTATTTTGAGTACATAGGTATAAAGGAGACAGGGCGGAAAACCACGCCTTTGATACCATATTTCTCTATCTCGCGAATCCAGGACTCTGAGTCGATGAAAGGTGCTCCGATATTAACAAATGGATGGGTTGTACCACGCCCCTCTGATATATTCGTCCCTTCAAACAGGCAGGTGCCATTATAAAGGATTGAGGAATCGAGATCAGGTATGTTGGGAGAAGGTGGAATCCATAAGAGCCCTGTATCATCGTAATACATATCCCGTCTGTAGCCTTCCATTTCAATCACTGTCAAATCTGCGCCAATTCCTTCCCTTTCGTTTAGCATCCTTGCAAGCTCCCCGACTGTAAGCGAATAGCGCTGTGGGATATCGAACATACCGACGAATGACATATTCTCAGGATGCATACGAGATCCTGATGGACGGAGACAGCTTATTGGATTAGGTCTGTCGAACACTGCAAATTTCACATTGCATTCAGCTGCAGCCTTCATGCATACCGCCATGGAATAGATGAAGGTATAGTACCTTGAGCCAACGTCCTGTATATCATAGCAGAGGATATCGAGCGCTCTGATGCTTTCCGTGTCCGGCTTCCTGTATTTACCATAGATTGAATGGACTATGACCCCGGTTCGCGAATCGGTATAGCTTTCAATCTCCTCACCATCCTGCCTGTCCCCTCTTATCCCGTGTTCCGGAGCGAAAAGAGCGGAAAGATTACTTACAGATGCAAGTGCATCAAATGATGATATACCGGAAGAGGAAACGCCGGAAGGATTGGTTATCAAGCCAGTTTTCTTTCCTTTGAAAAATTCCCTGTACTCAGCTATACGGTCTATTCCAAGCTTAACCATGATTATCTCCAGAAATCCAGAATACTATGAGTCTCCACGTGGGAGAACATTTCCCTCACCATGAAGGCTTCAGCTTTATCGCAATTTGACTCACAACCTCTGACAGTTGAAAGCGCAGCGTAATAATCTAGATAGCGATGATCCTTGCTCTTTGTCACGAATTCCATCTTCTTAACTGCACTTATCCATCTCTCGTATCCTGCTGTGACATCAACATACAAGAATGGGGAAAAACCATCCTTATCCTCGAGGTTTTCCGCGAAGAACATCCTAGGGCATGGATGTGGTGGGTTTTCCCTTTCGAATCCATTATTGCCTGCAAAGTACCTTGCGTGTTCTGCAATACGTGATGCGGCTGCATGATCTTTGTGTATGCTGTTCTTCCAGTGAGTAATGATTACATCGGGCTTATAGAGTCTTATTAGGTCGACAAGACGCCAGACGATATCATCGGTCTCTTCAAGCCTTCCATCCTCCGCATCCATTACAATTGCTACACCATCGAATTCGGCAGCGAAAGCTTCCGCTTCCCTTATCTTTTGCTTGCGATACTCAGAAACGGAAATATCAGAAGGCGCACCCTTCTCACCTGCTGTAAGAGATACCATTACAGCCCTGTTCCCCTTGAGATACTCCGTCGCGATAACCCCGCCCGCAGTAAGCTCCATGTCACCGACATGGGCTCCGATTGTCATAATAACACTCATAAAGCTTTCTCCATGACAGAGAATTTCCCTCCAATCCTGAACCCGATATCCAGGTAAAGGTCCAGAGCGGGATTCCCTTCATCTGTGAAGATTGTACTGAAAGATGCACCAATAGTATGGAAGGCTTCCAAAAGCCTTGAGAACAGGACTCTTGCAATTCCTCTCCGCTGATAATCAGGATGGACACCTATGCCATTGAACCAGCCCCTTCCCGATTCTTCCTTATCTATAGGACCTGCAAATCCTACGATTTTTCCATCATCCGACGCGACAAGTACCGGAAGTGGCTCTGGAAGAGAAAGATTATCATCGATTGTCTTCCGCCAGACCTCTCCATGGAGCGCGTCGAAAAGCTCTGAAAAGCCATGATGCTTTCCAGAATCAAAGAACTCTATGCTGATTCCATCCGTTTTGAGCCGTTTCTCATTTTTCACAGCCTTTTCAGGCATACTGTAGTTTGTAAGTGGATAATACAAACCACATTCAACCTTCTTTTCTATAAAGCCGTGCTTTTCAAAGAAGGAATATGCCTTAGAGGGCTTTAGTACGCCAGGTGCATTATTGTGAAAGAAACTTCCTTCATCATTGTGGATTATCCAGGGAAGCATGGAGAGATTGCGGTAAGTAATAGCAATGCTTTTCTTTCCGATTTTCCTTGCATACTCTTCGGCGTTGGAGAGAAGATCTGAAGCTATCCCAGTTCCCTCATATGACGGGTTTGTCATTATCATCGATAGATAGAACGGTGTGTTATCGAAATTCTCACCATTGAGGTATTTCTTTTTGATATTCCCCAACAGAAAGCCTTTCAGCACACCACTTTCCATCGCTTTGAACGCGACAGGAGAAATGCTGGGGTTATCAAAAAAGGTATGACAGAATGAATTGCGATCAATCGGAGCATATGGAAAATCACCATCTCCTGTTCTGCTGTTCCAGAGCTGTACTGCTTCCGGAATCCAATCAAGACTTTCAACCATTTTCCTTATACTCCCTATAGAGTGAAAGCACTGCGTGCTCTGGCGCAGCAGATGAAGCAAAGGGGATGAATCCTTCTCCAAGACTTGAATACATCCGTTCTCGAACGAGACTGCACTTTTCAAGAATGCTTCCTGAAATAGCAACCGAAGGATTATCCAGATTAAGAATCTCCGATAATTTCCTTACCATTGAAGCAAGCTCATCGCCGGCTTCAAGGAGGAGACCTTCCGCTTCCCTGTCCCCGTTTTTCGCTTCATCCTCTACAATCGGCGCTATAGCCGCAATGTCTTTTTTGGAAGATGTGTATAGAAATGATGGAACCAGAAGAGGAGAAGGAACGCCACAGTGCTCAAGAATCCTATTGTCGAGAACTGTAGCCTTCTCGCCCTCATCGAAGCGGTAGAGAAGATTTCTGATAGCATTCAGGCTTATCCGGGTACCGCTTCCTCTGTCATCGACAAGATGCCCCCAGCCACCTATTGAATGGAAGGTACAGCCTTTCTTGCCATAGGCGACAGATCCTGTTCCGCTGACAACAAGAATGCCATCCTCTGATCCGAATCTTGAATAAAGGCCAAAGAGCCCATCATCTATGACACAGCAAGGAATACCGGTGCTGTTTTCGAGGAGCTTTTTCACCTCATCAGCGCGGCCTGTACCCCTTATTCCGGATGCACCAAGTGCAATGAACAGGCAATTGCCATCCAGTTTCCGGATAAATGACAAGGTCCCGTTCATAACACAGGACAGCGCCGCTTCAAAGGAGGAGCTGAAATTAGCTCCATCCTTCTTCTCTCTGAGCAATGCAGCGCCATCAATTGTATAGGCTGTAAAAGCCGTCTTTGTTCCGCCTGAATCGATTCCAATCAGGTAATCCATATCAGATACCCAGAGCCCTTGATACTATCCCATTGCTCTTCTCAAGAAGAGTTCTGGCATTTTCCTTGCTCATGTTCTTCTTAAGCATGACAATGGCTGTCTTCACTTCACCATCGGCTTCGGAGAGTATTTCCTTTGCGACATCCTCGCTGCAGCCTGTGGAATATGTGACGATGCGACAGGCGCGTCCTGCAAGCTTTTTGTTGCTGACCTGCATATCGACCATCAGATTTCCATAGACCTTGCCCAGCTTGACCATCACAGATGTTGAGATCATGTTCAGAACCATCTTCTCCGCTGTCCCTGCTTTCATCCTCGTCGAACCTGTAATAACCTCAGGCCCAACAACCGGTGTGATTGCTATATCGGAAATATCGGAGATGGCCGACTCATGGTTGCAGGAAAGAGCGACTGTCAGCGCACCTATGCTTTTCGCATACTTGAGCCCGCCAAGCACAAATGGAGTCGAACCGCTTGCAGCAATGCCTATAATGGCATCATCTGGGGAGAAACCCCGCTTCTCAAGCTCTTTCTGACAGCCATTCTCATCATCCTCAGCACCCTCCACTGCATGGAAAACCGCAGTTTCACCTCCGGCAATCACGCCCTGAACAAACGATGGCGGTGTGTTGAATGTAGGAGTGCATTCAGATGCATCCAGAATACCGATGCGTCCGCTTGTACCAGCCCCGACATAGAAGAGCCTTCCATTCCTGCTGAGTCTGGAATACACAGCATCCACTGCCTTCGCAATATTATCGAGCTCAGCTTCTACAGCAAAGGCAACCTTCTTATCTTCATCATTGATTACTTTCAGCATCTCGATTGTGGGAAGTGTATCGATTCCTGCTGAATATGGATTCCTGCATTCCGTCTCGATTCTGCTGCTGATCATATGGTCAATCCTCTAATTCGAATATAACTTCAGTTTCCACACTGATATTCCCAGGAAGCACTGCTACGCCTATCGCAGATCTGGCACCAAGGCCGGCATCCGGCCCAAAGATATCGGCAAGAAGGCCTGTTCCACCATTGGCAACCTGCGGCTGGTCGTAGAAATCAGGAGTAGAAGCGACGAATGTAAGAACCTTAACGACCTTGCGGATCTTATCCAGGCCCACATCCCTCTCCATTACCGCAAGCACATTGAGCATTGAAGCTCTGGATGCTTCGAAACCCTCTTCGACGGAGACTTCCCCTCCCAGTTTTCCGATGCTGTTGTAATCGCCCATTGCAGGCCCACAACCGGAGACATAGCAGAGATTATTTCCAAACATCCTTACAGGGGAATACAGGCCACCCTTCTTAGGTGGTTCCAGTAGTGTGATTCCAAGTTCCTTCAGTTTCTCGTAAACGTTCATTATTCACCTCCCAAAACGAAGCAGATGACCTTCGTCATTCTTCAGAATCTTATTGTCATCCATTACAACTTCACCGTTTATCAGAACTTTTTTGATACCCGATGGAAGCTGTACCGGATGCGTGTATGTTGCGTTATCCATGATTTCATCCAGGGAGAAAAGCACTATATCGGCTTTGTACCCATTCCTGATCAATCCCCTGTCCGAAAGGCCATAGCGTCCGGCAGTCAGTCCAGTCATCTTCCATATGGCCTTCTCAATCGGAAGAACCTTCCTTCTGAGAGAGAAATCCGCAATAAAGCGCGGGAAACTCCCATAGAGACGCGGATGCGGGGATTCGGAGCCGGAGTACAGCGAATCTGAAATCAATGCAGAGAAATCGAGGGAAGCGACTTTATCGACATCGCTTTCTGCCATGCTTCTTACAATGACTCCCGCCTTTCCATTCTCCGCTTTAAGAATATCGATGAAGATATCGCTCTCACTCTTCCCCGAAAGGCTTGCTATCTCTGAGAAATCCTTCCCCAGAAAGCACCTGTACTCCGCACTGCTCACAGATGAAAGAAGCACCCTATCCCATCCGATGGACTGGACCATATTATCCCAGCTGCTTTCCTTCATGATCTCTGAAGCAAATGCGGCCCTCCCTTCCTCTGTATCGAGATAGGCAATTGTCTTATCCCAGGACTCTTTCTGGACTGAAGGAGGAATCAGCGTCAGCATTGTTGTGGATCCTGCCGCATATGGATAGAAATCGATGCTCACATCCAATCCATCCTTCCGGCTTTCCTCCACAAGCTCTATCGCTTTATCTATAAGACGATTCCAGTTCTTTTTACCGAAGACCTTGAAATGGCTTATCACCAATGGCAGCCCTGTCCTTCTTGCTATTGATATAACCTCCCTGACAGCTTCCACCATCGAATTGCCTTCGCTTCTTATATGAGCCACAATCGGCCTTCCATATCTGGAAACAGAAGAAAGAATCCTTACATAATCATCTTCAGAGCTGAAACACTCGGGCTCATACATTATTCCAAGCGATACGCCTGCAGCCCCACACTCCATTGCCTGAACGAGAATATCCTGGGCCTTGCCTATCATCTTATCGTTCCATGCCCTGTTTTCCATCCCTTTCACGAAGGAGGTAACTGAACCCATTCCGATAAAGAAGCCTGCATCAACAGCAAGCGGATGATTGAGCGCATCCATGAACGATGGGAAAGAATCGAAAGGACCCGATCCGGCTCCAAGGCATGGGAAGATATAATCCCTCCACTCCTCTGTTGCAGGAGCCCCTGACATTCCGCAGTTTCCGCCAAGAACTGTCGTGATTCCCTGACTCAGCTCAATCAATCCAAATGATGGATTCCTGCTTATCTCATAATCGAGATGCCTATGCGGATCAATGAAACCAGGACATACTATCAATCCATCGGCATCCAGAACCGCATCGCTAGCTGGAAGACTGCTGGAGATTTCTTTTATCAATCCATCTTCTAAAAGCACATCGCTTCTGAAAGGTGCAGACCCATCCCCTGTTATTATAGTGCCGTTCTTTATAACTGTTCTCATGCTTTGAGTCCTGATGTTGCGACACCTTCTACGAAATTTCTCTGGAAGATGAAGAAGAGTACGACTACAGGAAGAACGAATATAACTGCAGCAGCCATAAGCAATGTCCAGTCGACAGTGAATTCATTCAGGAACTGCTGAAGCCCAAGGGACAATGTCATCCTGTCCTTGCTGCTTATATAGATAAGCGGTGCCAGATAATCGGACCAGGCCGCATTGAATGTGTAGATAGCAACCGTTGTAATTGCCGGCTTGCACATCGGAATCGCAAGCGTTATATACCGCTGGAATTCATTGGCACCATCAATCTTTGCAGCTTCAAAAAGGGAGTTAGGAATACCTTTCATGAACTGGCGCATGATGATTATGTAATATGCATGGCCTACAAAGTGCGGAGCAATGAGAGGAACATATGTTCCGGTCAATCCAAGCGCGTGCCATGTCCTGTAAAGAGGAATCATTGTGACAGTGTATGGAATCATCATAGTCGCCATCAGAAGACCAGAGATTACATTGGCACCTTTCCACTTGATCCTCGAAAGCGAGTAGGCAATCAGAGGAACAACAAGCAGCTCCCCGACAAGGCTCAGCATCGTAATATACGCGGTGTTACCCATATACTTCCAGTAAGGAATACGCTCAACTGCTGCCCCGTAATTCGAGAATGTCCATTCGCGTGGAAGTATCTTAACAGGTACTGTGAAAGCATCATCCAATGTCTTGAAGCTCGTCGTCACCATTACGATGAAAGGTGAAAGGAAAACCGCGAAGAGAGCGAGGACAAAGAAGTAGAATATAACCTTGGAAACATCCTTCCTGACTTTATACATATTCATATCATTCAACCCCCGCATTGCTTGTAGCCTTTCTGGAAAGCTTCACCATAACAATCGTAAGAAGACCAACGACGACCATAAGTATCCATGCCATAGCAGATGCTTTTCCCATCTTCTGGTATATGAACGCATTGTGGAAAAGATAGAGAGGATACATGAGGATTGAATTCTCAGGGCCGCCGGATGCTCCAGATGTATTTCCGCCGCTTGCCGTAGTAATGACATATACCTGAGTGAAATACTGGAATGCATTTATAAGGTTCAGTATTGCCTGGTATACGAGGACATGGGCAACAGAAGGCACTGTTATATGAATGAATTTCTGGAAAGCATTCGCACCGTCGAGGGAAGCACTCTCATAGTAGCTCTTCGGCACATCCTGCAATGCCGCAAGGCATACAAGCATCGTCGTTCCCGTGCACCATGAGCCCATCATCACAAGCGCCCATTTTGTTGTCTTTGGATTAATCAGCCAGGCAGGTCCTTCTATTCCGAAAAGTGCCAGGAAATTGTTGATGTACCCATATGTCGGATCGAACATCCAGATCCAGACCATCGTTGCTGCAACCATCGGAATAATCGATGGAAGAAAGAAAACCGTTCTCGCCACACCCCTGAGCGAAAACCTCTTGTTTGCAATCAAGGCAAGCAGAAGCGCAATGACAAGAAGTATCGGTGTCGCGACAAAGGCATAAAAACAGGTATTGCCAAGACTCTTGAAGAATCTCCTATCTGAGAAGAGACTCTCGAAATTATCAAGGCCAACCCATTTGGGATCGGAGATGAAATTGAATTCCGTAAAGCTATAGTACAACGACATGACAAGCGGATAAACGCTTAAAAGCAGGAATCCGATTATCCAGGGCAACGCGAAAAGGAAGCCATTTCTATCGTCTTTTGTAAGTTTTATTCTCATATTCATTCACATCTTCCAGTAATCCGGGGGAAAGCTCCCCCGGAAATAAAGTATCAGTCCGCGAGGGCCTCTGCCTGTGCCTGAAGCTCTTCCATAGCTTCCTGCGGAGTCATTGTTCCGTTGTATACGTAGTCGAGATACTCATCTATAAGCGATGTATACTCTGCTGAATAATCCATTCTTGGCGCTTCGATTCCGTTTCCGGTCTTAAGCGCAGCAAGGAATGATGGGAATGCATCGTTGCTTGCAAGAAGATCCGGGTCATCGAAAAGCGTATTGTTTGCTGGGAGAGAACCGATTTCGAGGAGGAAATCCTTTGCGCCTTCTGTAACGAACCATGAGATGAATGCATATGCACCATCTTTCTCCTTTGCAACTACAGGAATTGCAAGGGAGGTGTTCTCATAGCGGCTTACACCAAGAAGTTCCGGATGCTCTTCTGTACCAGGTACCATAGCAACTCCGAAATTCACATCTGGGTTATACTCCTTGATCTGGTTTGCAAACCATGGACCGTCAAATCTGAACAGCTGCTTGCCTGCAAAGAAGATATCCTGAGGTGTATATCTATTTGTATTTCCAGTTGCAACGAAGCGCTGGACCTTATCGATTCCATACTTCTCGCGGAAAGCAAGATTCATCTCAAGGCTCTTGAGGTTTCCTTCACAGTCAGCTGTAGGTGTGACGCCATCCTCAGCAGCCCATCTTCCGCCGAATGCATAGATAAGTTCCTGTCTAGCAGAAGCAAGAGGGAAGAGAGGATAGCCGAGAATATCGATATTTCCATCTGCATCGAGCGTTGTCACTTTCTCTGCCATCTCGAAAAGCTCTTCCATTGTTGTAGGAGGTTCTGTCTCACCTATCGAAGCAAGCAGATCCTTATTGTAGAACATCTGGATTACAACGCTGGTAAGCGGATATGCATACATCTTGCCGTCTACGCTGTTTGCAGTCATTGCAGGGGCATCATAGATTGAGAAATCGAAGCCATTCT
>CALXXO010000008.1 GCA_944392705.1 uncultured Spirochaetaceae bacterium | reverse complement strand
GAAGAGGGCTATGAAGTCTCCCTGATCAACCCGAATCCTGCAACCGTTATGACCACACCAGGCCTCGCTGACCATATCTTTCTCGAACCTCTAAAGAAAGAGTACATCGAGAGAATCTTCGACCAAGTAGGTCCGGATGCGATTCTCTCAACAATGGGTGGACAGACAGCGCTCAACCTCACAATGGAACTCGAGAAGGAAGGAATACTCGAGAAATATGGAGTGAAGGTAATCGGAGCATCCGCCGATGCAATTGAAAAGGCAGAGGACAGGGGAAAATTCAAGGATATCGTAACATCGCTTGGCTACGAGAGCGCAAGAAGCGGAGTCGCCCACAGCATCGAGGAAGCCCTTGAGATAAAGAAGAATATCCCCCTCCCCTTGATAATAAGACCATCATTCACCCTCGGTGGAATGGGAGGTTCCATTGCTGAGAAAGAAGAGGATTTCATTCCTCTTTGCGAACACGCACTCCAGATGAGCCCTGTCAATGAAATCCTGATCGAGGAATCCCTTATCGGATGGAGGGAATTCGAGATGGAGGTAATGAGGGACAGGAAGGACAACGCTATAATCGTCTGCTCAATAGAGAATGTGGACCCGATGGGTGTTCATACAGGCGACAGCATCACGATTGCCCCAATACAGACGCTCAACGATGACGAGTACCAGAAGATGAGGACAGCGTCCATAGAGATACTCAGAGCTGTAGGTGTTGACTGTGGCGGATCGAATGTACAGTTTGCCCTATCGCCTGACCACTCCAGGATGATAGTCATCGAGATGAATCCCAGAGTCTCTAGATCTTCAGCCCTGGCAAGCAAGGCAACGGGATTCCCAATCGCCAGAATCTCCGCAAAGCTGGCTGTCGGCTATACGCTGGATGAAGTTCAGAATGAGATAACCGGCGAATCGGTATCGTGTTTTGAACCTGCCTTGGACTATGTCGCTGTAAAAGTCCCGAGGTTTGAACTCGAGAAGTTTCCGCTTGAAGCATCTGCGCTCGGCACTCAGATGAGGTCCGTCGGAGAAACTCTTGCCCTGGGGCGCACAGCACTCGAAGCCATGAACAAGGCTTTCCGTTCCTCCGAGCAGAAACTAGAAGGAATCATGCCGCTCGACGAGAAGAAATTCGACACGGGTCTTATCCTCAGGTCGGCGCATCCTCTCAGATACCTTGCCGCATTCACTGCGATGAAAAAGGGAGAGACAGACCTCTCCAAGCTATCAAAGGAGACAGGTTTCGATATCTACTTCCTCGATATCCTCATGCAGCAAAAGGCCCTTGAAGAAGAGCTCGAGAGCTCTACGCTTACAGAAGAGCTTTATCTGAAGGCAAAGAAAGCCGGGCTGTCAGACAAATACATCAAGAAGCTTTCCGGAACAAACCCTCCTCTCTCGCTCATTCCTGCGCGCCATTACGTCGACACCTGCGCAGGAGAGTTTGAAGCTCTCACACCTTACTGCTACACTTCCTATGGAGAAGAGGACGAAGGTGAAGGGCTTGGAAAAGATGCCGTGATAATAATCGCATCCGGCCCGAACAGAATCGGACAGGGACTGGAATTCGACACCTGCTGTACGCTCTCCTCAAAGGCATTCAGACGCCTTGGCAGAAAGACTGTCATGATTAACAGCAATCCGGAAACAGTATCCACCGACTACAACACATCCGACAGGCTTTATATCGCGCCGCTGACAGCAGAGGATGTCCTTGCAATAATGAAGAAGGAAGGAACAAACGATGTTGTCGTCCAGCTCGGCGGCCAGACGCCACTGAATATGGCGGCAGAACTCGAAAAGAACGGTGCTCATATAATCGGAACATCCCTTAGCAGCATCGACGAGACGGAGGACAGAGGGTTATTCTCTGCGCTGGTGAAGAAACTGGGGCTCAGGCAGCCTGAGAACAGAAGCGCAGGAAGCATTGGAGAAATAAAAGAGAAAGCCCACGAAATCGGATTCCCGGTACTCTTACGCCCATCATTCGTACTCGGAGGAAGGGCCATGTTCATCGCATACGACGATGAGGGGCTGGAGGAATTCATCAGGAAGCCCGAAGTGACAGTATCTCCTTCCGCGCCGGTGCTTGTCGACCAGTTCCTCGAAGATGCCTTTGAGTATGACCTGGATGCTGTCTCCGATGGAAAATCAGTGTATATCGGGGGAATTCTTCAGCATATTGAAGCGGCAGGCATACATTCAGGCGACAGCGCCGCAGTCTTTCCTCCATACAAAAGCAAACCTGAAATCCTCAAGGAGATGAAGGAATGGACGCTTAAAATCGCAAGGCATCTATCCGTTCAGGGCCTGATGAACATACAGTTCGCGGAAAAAGACGGAAAGCTTTACATCATCGAGGTGAATCCCAGAGCCAGCCGCACCGTTCCGTTCATCTCGAAATCGAGCGGAGTCGATCTCGTAGAAGCCGCAGTGCGGGTATGGCAGGGCGAGGATCTTGTATCGCAGGGACTTGTCAAAGAGGAAGGCAGCTATTCCGAAGGCCGCTGTATAACGGGTTGGGCAATAAAAGAAGCTGTATTCTCCTTCGACCGCTTCCCTAATGTCGACCCTGCACTTGGCCCTGAGATGAGAAGCACCGGAGAAGTTGTCGGATACGGCAGGACTTTCGGAGAAGCTTACGCAAAGAGCCAGGCGGCCGCATTCAACAAACTGCCTACATCGGGGCGTGTAATAATAAGCGTGAACAGCAAGGACAGGAAGACAATTGTCCCAATAGCAAAAGCGCTCGAGGAGCTTGGCTTCCACATCCTCGCGACAAAGGGAACCGCAAGGGATCTCTACAGCGAAGGGATTCTTGCCGATGTCGTTCTGAAGACTCAGGATGGACACCCGAACATCGTCGATTATATCAGGGAGAAGAAAGCCGACCTGATTATCAACACTCCAATGGGTTTCAGATCCAGGCAGAGCGATGATGATATAAGAACGGAAGCTGTACGGGCCCATATCCCATACACGACGACTACAAGCGCTGCAAAAGCCGCTGTTGAAGCCATAAGGTATCTTCAGGAGAACCGCTTCATCGTCAGAGAGCTTCCAAAAGGACGCAACTAGCACACAGCTTTCACTCAGTGGCAACGTTAAAAATGCGTTGCCACTTTCCGTAATAGAACTAAACAATTATTAGTACTTAATATTTATTAAGTTGTTTTTGAGGAATCCTAAAATACACGACAATTGTTTGGAATCTAAACAAAAATAGCCGTTTACAGGGGCATTTTCATAACAGAAGGGAAGAGTTTAATGCTTTCAAGGCATTCACAGCGAGATTTCCTTAACAAAACACTGTATAAAAATTCATCATATCTTCATTTTCAAATAGCCAGAAAAATGCGATATTACAGACAGCGAGCATGAACGCAGAAAACCTCAGATCCCCCCACGGACAAACAGCGCGTGCTCGCTTTTCTTTTGTCTTCTGAGATGATAATATCCACGGTATCCGGAGGAATCTATGGAAGAAGCATTCATGCAGCGTACAGCCACTTGCGGCAGTCTGAGAGCTGCGGATGAAGGAAAGACGGTAGTACTCAACGGATGGGTG
This sequence comes from uncultured Spirochaetaceae bacterium, assembly GCA_944392705.1. Lineage (GTDB taxonomy): Bacteria > Spirochaetota > Spirochaetia > Sphaerochaetales > Sphaerochaetaceae > Ornithospirochaeta. The sequence continues at coordinate 29,973 of CALXXO010000008.1, read as the reverse complement.
CACAGAAACAGGAATCACGGAGCTCTTCATTTCATCAATCTTCGTGACCGATACGGAATAACCCAGGTCGTGGTCGATGATGATGCCGATGAAGCCCTGCAGGCAAAGGCAAATGAGCTCAAGCTCGAATACTGCATCGCCGTCAAGGGAACGGTAAGGCGCCGTCCAGATGAGATGATCAATCCAGAAATGGCAACAGGTGAAGTTGAAGTGAAGGCGGAGAAAATCGAAATTCTCTCCAAATGCGACACACTGCCATTCATGATAGATGAAGAGAATAATTCCAGAGAGGACCTGAGACTCAAGTACCGCTATCTCGATCTCAGATGCTTCGGAATGCAGAAGAGGATAAAGATGCGCCACGATATCGTGCGCGCTATAAGGGAATATTTCTACAATACTGATTTCCTCGAGATAGAAACACCTACCCTTATAAGAAGCACACCCGAAGGGGCCAGGGACTTCCTCGTTCCATCGAGAATATATCCTGGAAAGTTCTTTGCCCTTCCTCAGTCGCCACAGCTTTACAAGCAGCTTCTGATGGTTTCTGGATTCGACAAGTATTTCCAGATTGCCCGCTGCTACAGGGATGAGGATCCGAGAGGAGACAGGCAGCTCGAATTCACTCAGCTCGATATCGAGATGAGCTATGTGAAGAGGGATGATGTTCTCAACCTCATGGAAGATCTCTTCGGCTCTGTTTTCAAGAAAGTGCTGAACATTGACCTTCCTCCTAAATTCCGCCGTATCGCATACCACGATGCCATGAACACATATGGCTCAGATAAACCGGATCTAAGATTCGGAGTGGAAATAAAAGACGCTTCAGCCTTTGCTTCGAAGTCTACATTCAAGGCATTCACAGAGACACTTCAGGAAGGTGGCTATGTGAAATACATAGTTGCTCCGAAAACAGAGGGACATGAGTATACGAGGAAGTACCTTGCAGAGCTTGAGAGCGCTGCAAAGATCTACGGAGCTCATGGACTGGCATGGATGAAGTGTGAGAATGGCACTGTGTCAGGGGGCGTCTCAAAGTTCTTCCAGGGAATGGAAAGCGAAGTGCTGGAAGCAACTGGCGCAAAAGACGGTGATGTGATTCTCCTCATCGCGGAGAAAGACTGGAAGAAGTGCTGCACGTCGATGGGAGCTGTGCGCTCACGTCTTGGCGCAGATCTCAATCTGATCAAACCTGGCTATGAATTCTGCTGGATTATCGACTTCCCTCTCTTTGAATACAACGAGGATGAAGGACATTGGGAAGCAGCACACCATATGTTCTCAATGCCGCAGGTCGAGTATCTTGATACTCTGGAATCCGACCCTGGTTCAGTTAAGGGAGATCTTTACGATCTGGTACTCAACGGATACGAGCTCGCTTCCGGTTCGATAAGAATCCATGATGTGGAGCTGCAGAAGAGAATCTTCAGAATCTGCAACATCCCAGATGATGTATCCAAAGAGCGTTTCGGATTTCTTCTCGATGCATTCCGCTTCAGCCCACCACCACATGGAGGAATCGCACCGGGCATCGACAGGCTCTGCATGATTATCGCAAATGAGCAGTCAATCAAGGAAGTAATTGCCTTCCCGAAGAATACAGCAGCGCTCTCGCCGATGGATGACAGCCCGTCATATGTCGACCCGAAGCAGCTTGAGGAACTTCACCTGAGCGTTGTCAGGGAGGAGAATGACTGATCTTCTGATTATCGGAGGAGGAGCGGCAGGCCTTTACTGCTCTTCCCTCCTCCCGGAAGCTGCTGTCATAGAGCGGGGAGAAAGCTGCGGCAGGAAACTTCTGCTTACAGGAGGTGGACGTTGCAACTATACACACGCATCCTCTGTGCCGGAGCTTCTTGAGCACTACCATGGAAGCCTTCCTTTCATCAGGAAGGTTCTTTATTCACACACTCCTGAAGATATAATCAACAGGTTCAGGAAGCTCGGAATCAAAGAGAAGGACGAGGACGGGAAGATATTCCCGGAAACTGAAAGCTCCCACGATATCCTTTCAGCGCTTCTGAAGCATAATCCCAAGATAATCCTTGGCAAAGTTGTCGATGTAGAGAGAAGAGGAGATTACTTCCAGATAAAGACGGAAGACTCCGAATACAGCGCGAGGAAAATCCTCATCGCAACAGGCGGCAATGCCTATCCACAGACAGGATCCGATGGATTGGGATACCACATCGCAAGAAAACTCGGGCATAGCATAAAGCCACAGCATCCGGCACTTGCCGCCATTGCCCTTACCCCATCTCTCGGCGAAAGCGAAGGCGTAAGCACTTATATCACGCTAAAGAAAGGACGAAAATGTGTCAGCGGTATGGCCGTCATAACAAGAAAGGGTATATCAGGGCCTGCTGCAGAGAATTTCTCCCATCTTCTCAATGGCAAGGAGGAGATTGAAATATCCTTCTCCGATGCCGATATGAAAGCAATCCGGAGAGACCAGGGCTCGATGCTGGTCAAGAATGCGTTGCCACTTCCCGTTCGTCTATCCTATGCGCTAATAGGAGAACTTGCTGACAGGAAAGCCGCAAATCTCTCAAAGAAAGAGGAGAACACCATTACAGAGTGTCTCTCCCGCCACAAGTTCATGGCTGCTCCAATTGCTTCAAGCGCAATGTCGACAGCTGGAGGGGTTTCAACTGATGAAATCAATCCGGCAACAATGGAATCGAGAATAGTTCCTGGGCTGTACTTTGCCGGAGATATAATCGATGTGGATGCTGACTGCGGGGGCTATAGCCTGACCTGGGCTTTCGCAACGGCTGCGATAGCTGCAAAATCGATGAAGCAATAGCGCGCACTGTGCTATACTCTTCATATGGGACAGATAAGAACAATAACAGCACATTTCACATCAGAGCGACGTTACTTCGAGAACTCGCTAGGAAAGGAATTCGATTTTACTGCTTCCACAGGTCCTTATGAATATCTTCTGGGAGCACTATCAGGATGCTTCTATCTGACGATTCTATCGCTGGAACACAAGAGCAGATGGGGAAACGTGGATATAGAGGTAATAGGCAACAAGCGCTCCGAAACTCCGACCACACTGGAGAAAACAACCCTCTTGATAACAGTCCACGATGCACAAGACAAGGAGGAGTTTGAATCGCTTGTCGAGAAAGCGACAAAGGCCTGCTCTGTTTACACAACAATAAGCGCTGTAAGCGAGATGGAATGGAAGATTGAGTATAAATAAGACTATGCCGAAGCCAGAAGATATCCTGGATATCTACGAATCATTCAGGAAGGGTATGCAGACCTATTTCAAGGATTCCCCCGTTCCTAAGGCTCTCAAGCCAAAGCGCGGGTGCACATCGACGCGCCTTGCAATGGCACTGCGCCCTTTCTTTCCGAGCACAGTCCATGTCGACACGGATATCATGGGGGCAGATATCCTGATCTGGGACAATGAGGGTCCTCTGCTTGCGCTCTTCTGGTCTTCTTCATATCTTGCAAAGGACAGGAAAAAGAAAGCAATAGCATTCCACGAAAAGGAGAACTCTCCTCTTACACTGGCTTTCTCCCTCTTTCCCGACAAAGAGAAATTCCTGATTTACAGGATTGAGAAGGGCTATATCGAGTATCTCCATGCAGACAAGAACACCTTCTCCGAAGAAGTCATGAGAAGGTGTACTATCGACGAGGGGAAGAAGGACGACGGCCAGCTCTTGCTGCCGCTGCACAGAAGGAAGAAGTGAATCACTTCCCGACAGGATCGAGAACCCTGCCCTCTCCTATTAGCTTGTAGACTGCGCGTTTCTGGGCATCTTCAGCGCCATTCCATGGCTTGTCCTTATTCTCGCTCTTATATTTCTGAGTCATCCACCAGTCATCATGCTGAACACGGTCGAGATTGGTCTGGAGAAGAGAAATCATATCCTTGATAAAAGCAGCAAGATTGTCCCCTGAGAGAGCTTCCTTTGCTGTCTTTACAAGCGCTTCAGTGTGGTGCAGGCAGAATCCCTTCGACTCCATCAGGGCTTTCCTGAAGTCCGAATCGGATTCCCAGAGCGAAGCGACTGTATAGCAGTATCGCAACAGGCGCTCTTCCATTCTGGAGCAGATCAGGCAACCCTTCTCCCTGCCATGAGCGGCTTCGAAGAGTTCATTTGCCGCTTTCTCCGCCTTCCTTGCATTGCCAGCACTTCTGACTTTCTCCATGAGAGGAGCAAAGAGTTTCTTGTTCTCATCGTAGTAGGTATCCATAGCAAGCGCCAGCGACTGAGGTTTGCCGCTCTCTGCAAGAAGTGCAGCGTGATGGGGGCAGAAACCATGCCTGTTCATCTCCACCCTGACTTCAGGAGTCATAACAGCAGAGGAGAGGTAGTACCTTACGCCATCCTCCTCCGCCTTCTTCATAAGGGAGCATATAAAGCATTCGCTCCCCTCTTTAACGCCATCCCATACGGGGATTGTCTCCAGCTGAAGCTGCTGTCTCACCTTCTGATAAGCTCCTCTGCTTTCTGAGCAACATTCTCTGCGGTAAAGCCGAAAGCGTCTGAAAGATATTTGAGGTTTCCTACTTCTCCGAATCTCTCACCAACATTTACAAAGCCCATCTTCACAGGGTTTGTCTGGGCAAGATGAGCAGCTATCATCTCGCCTATTCCACCTGCATAGCGGCCATTCTCGCATACAATGACATGGCCTGTACGGGAAGCGACTTTTTCGATGAGGGCTGTATCGAGCGGCCTTATAGTATGCAGATCTATGACAGTTGCCTTTACACCCTTTGCAGAAAGCATCTTCTCAGCTTCCACTGCAGCATCCACCATCAATGCGCCTGTTGCTATGATTGCAACATCCTCTCCGCTAGCAAGCTCAATGCCCTTTCCGAGCTCTATCTTGTCGTCGGGGGAATATCTGAAGCAGATTCCTTTTCGTGGTGTCCTTATGTAAGATGAGTGACCATTTTCATAGACCTGGAGTGTCAGCTCATACAAGGACTGACCATCAGAAGGCTCTACGATTACCATTCCTGGAATCTGTCTCATTAGAGCGATATCCTCGAAAGGCATATGTGTGCCGCCATTGTACTGCGCCGTGATTCCCGGATCTGAACCGATTACATGAACAGTCTGGTGGGTATAACCAACGGAGATGAAAAGCTGGTCATAGTCGCGCCTGGATGCGAAACAGCCGAAAGAATGGATGAAAGGAACAAGCCCCGTCGATGCCAGGCCTGCAGCAACGCCTACCATGTTCGCTTCTGCGATACCGCAGTTGAAGAACCTGTCAGGGTAAGCTTTCTGGAAAGTTGTGCTTCCTATACACGAAGAGAGGTCAGCATCGAGGAAGACCACCTCTGGATGCTCTGCAGCAAGATCGACAACAGCTCCAATCACAGCTTCCTTATAGTGGGAAAACACGTGTGCATCCTTCATACTCTTCCCTCCCTTTCCTTCAGTGCCTTTATAGCTTCTTCAGCTCCTTCCGGAGTAATTGGCATCGAATGATTGCTCTTTATGCCTTCGCCAGGAATGTAACCATAGCTCTTTATCGTGTTCATTATAATCATATGGGGAAGCCCTGGCGTGCGCTTTGCGCTCTCTATCGCTTCTTCAATCTCGGAGAAATCATGTCCGTTTATCACATGGACATCCCAGCCGAACGACTTCCATCTTTCAGGAATGTGGATCTGGGGTATTATGTCCCTTGTGTAGCCATCTAGCTGCTGACCGTTGAGATCGAGAAAAGCGTAAAGATTATCCAGCTTCCATGCACCAGCAGCTTCAGCAGCTTCCCAAATCTGTCCTTCCTGCGATTCGCCATCCCCGATAATCGTAAATGTCCTTGCACCAAGCTTCTTTACCCTCTGTCCAAGCGCTATTCCGACAGCAGCAGAGAATCCCTGGCCAAGAGAACCACCGGTGAAATCCACGCCGGGAGTTTTGGTCATATCACAATGGGAAGGAAGCTTTGTTCCACCCTGGTTGAGCGTGCAGAGCCAATCCGATGGGAAGAACCCCTTCGATGCAAGAGTTGCATAGACAGCAGGACCAGCATGGCCTTTGGAAACAACAAGCCTATCCCTGTTCTCCCTCTTAGGATTGGACGGATCTATATCCATCTCCTTGTAATAGAGGTATGAGAGAATCTCAACTATCGACATACTTCCACCGATATGCCCCGAACCGAATGAAGCTATCTCGCGGATTGTGCTGCATCTTATCTCGAATGCCCGGTCTTTCAGGGCCTCAAGGGTTGCTTTATCCATACTTTTCTCCTATCTCATAAGGGCAATCTCTGCCCGTTCTTCCACAGTAAGGCTACGGCATCTCACAGTATGCGACAGATATGTGAGCTTGGCAGCCTGCTCAAGGCTCTCCAGTCTGTCGAATGCGGAAAGAAGTGTCCTGCCTACAGCCAATGCTCCATGGTTTTCAAGGAGCAACGCATCGTGCGTTTCTGCTGCCGCAGCAACAGACTCTGCCAATGCTTCAGAACCCATTAAAGCATACGACACCTTTTCGACCTTATCCAGTAGGAACCAGTTCTCAGCTACGAGGGCTGTATTGATGCTCTCCTCCGACGCGGCAAACAGACACGAGAATGTAGGATGGGAATGTACCACGGCCCCAACATCAGGCCTGGAGATGTATATTCTCCTGTGCATATCGCTCTCGATGCTGAGCTTCTTATCTGGTGTAAGGTTCTTGCCATCGGAAATCCTGACTTCAGCAATATCGTCAGCTGTAAGCGAAGCCTTATCCTTCCCAGAAGGGGTTATGAGCATCACGGCTCCAAAACGCATACTTATATTCCCGCCTGTTGCAGTTGTGAGAGCTCTGTCATAACATCGCTTCATGAATGCCGCAACCTCGGTTTTACCGGTCTCAATTGACATATGTAGATAGTATCACAAATAGGGTCTATTGCCCCATTCTTTTCTTAACCATATAATCCGGAATGTTTAGGAGATAACCACCATGAGAATGTCCAGGATGTTTTCGAAAACGCTCAGGGAAGCACCGAGCGGAGCAGATACAAAAGGATATGAATACCTTTTAAGAGCTGGGTACATAAGACAGATGGGAGCAGGAATCTTTTCCCTTCTTCCACTGGGATTCAGGGCAACCCAGAAAATTGAGACAATAATAAGGGAAGAGATGGACAGAATAGGAGCTGAAGAGCTTCTGATGCCGGTCGTGAATCCTGCGGATATCTGGAAGGAAACAGGAAGATTCTACTCCATCGATAAGGAGATGGGCAGATTCAAGGACCGCAATAATCGCGATATGGTCCTTGCCATGACACACGAGGAAGCTGTTACAGATCTTGCAAGGAACCTCATTGATTCCTATAAGCGCCTTCCGCTTCTTGTTTACCATATCCAGACGAAATGGAGGGATGATCCAAGACCAAGGGCTGGTCTTATCCGAGTACGTGAATTCACCATGCTGGACTCCTATACATTCGATAAGGACTACGAAGGACTGAAGAAGCAGTATGCTGCCCACTACAACGCATACTTCAGAATTTATTCCCGCTGTGCTCTTCCTTGTGTAGCTGTCGCTGCAGATACAGGAATGATGGGAGGAAAAGTCTCTCACGAATATATGTATCTCTCCCCTATCGGAGAAGATACAATCATTCTTTGCCCTGAATGCGGGTACACAGCAAACAGACAGGTTGCAAAGATGAAGAAGGAGTACTTCCCCGAGGAGATGATGGCTATAGAGAAGGTGAAGACTCCTGAAGCAAAGACAATCGAAGCGCTCGCCGAGTACCTCAAGATAGATTCAAGGAAGACTGCAAAGTGCGTCTTCATGGTCGGATCCTTCATCAACGACAAGAATGGTGAAGAGGAAGACAAACTCATCGTTGCTCTTGTCAGAGGTGATCTTGAAGTTGAAGAGTCGAAGCTTTCCAACGCAGTAAAAGCAAACTCACTGCGCCCCGCACGCACAGAGGAAATTGAAGCACACTCGATGGTTCCAGGTTTTGCATCCCCTATTGGAGCAATAGGAGACTTCATCACAGTCGTCGATGAGACTGTAGCAAACTCCAATAACCTCGTGGCTGGTGCAAACGAGGAAGGCTATCATCTTCTGAACACCAACTATGGCCGTGACTACTCCGGTATAGTCGCAGATATAGCTTCTGCGCGCGAAGGCGCTCTCTGCCCTCACTGCGGCAAGCCACTCAAGGCATCGAAAGGCGTAGAGATTGGAAATATCTTCCAGCTCGGCACAAGGTACTCCGAAGCAATGAATGCAACTTATCAGGATGAGGAAGGAAGACAGATTCCTGTTGTCATGGGTTCCTACGGCATCGGCGTCGGAAGGCTCCTCGCCTGCCTTGCGGAGGAATACAATGATGAAGGAGGACTCAAGCTCCCTATTTCTGTATCACCGTATCAGGTGCACCTTGTATCGCTTGTAAAGGATACAGCCGTTGCTGAATCAATCTATAGCGAGCTTACTGCAAAGGGTATCGAAGTACTTTATGATGACAGAAAGGAAACAGCTGGTGTCAAATTCGCAGACGCAGATCTCATCGGTATTCCTATCAGGATTACACTTGGAAACAGGAGCCTGAAGGAAGGTAAGGTCGAGGTAAAGCTCAGAAGCACGGGCGAAGAGACAAGCTACCTCATCTCAGATCTCGCAGAGGAGATTAAAGCAGAAATTGCCAGAGAAATGGCAAAGATTGACGAGAACATCGTAGAGAAAGAGCTGGAAGACTGAACCAGCATTACAATAGCGAACCTCCAGGTCGAACTAATGATCTGGAGGTTTTTTGCGTCAATCAAAGTAAGTATAGAAGCCATGTATATCGGGAGGTGAACGCACTCCATCTTATCCATATAGTCCGTATTGAATATGGAACTTCCAGTATCTTCAAAAGACTAAATACATCTTTGCTTGAATGAATTAATGAAGAGACATGATTTATACTCTTACTTTCCAAATTCTCTAACAAGCCAGGTTTTTTCTACACGCCGAACCACCGTAAAAAAGAAGACTTCTAGCCCCTTTGTATTTCGTCTTCAATTCAACTAACTGCTGATATGCTTTCTCGAGATTCATACCAGAATGCCATCGTCCTATGCACGAAAACGCAGGTTTCTTCTTCCATTTTGGAGTAACAAGCTGGAAATGAATTGTGGGATTGTCAAACAAGAGCCATCATAGAAGCAGCACTTGGAAAGACAGCCATAGTACTGGCCAATCTAAAATAAGTTGCTCTTGTACTCCATGGAGGATAATCTAAAGAAAAGGAGCTTCAGATGAGATTCTATGATAGAAATACTGGCCTTTTCATCGAGGACAGCAGTTTGAAGATAACAACAGGGACAGCTACGGATGAAAGTCTCAGAGCTGCTCTCTCGAAATGTATATTATCAGCATCGGGTTGGAGAGCTGTCATGGCAGCATCCGGCGACGAGGAAGATAGCAAAGAAGATGTCAATGAAGAGATGCTCTTAATCGCAGCAGCGGCTGCCGTGGCATTCCTCAACTATCTGGGAAAAGAGAATCCAAGGATAATCCTCGGCTCCGACGCAAGACCTACCGGAAGGCTTCTATCGGCAGCAGTAAGGCGCGCAATGATAGCCAAAGGAGCAGAACTTGATGACATTTATATATCATCAGCTCCAGAAATCATGGCGGCATCGCACCGCTACGATGGCTTCTTCTATATCTCAGCATCTCACAACCCTGTGGGACACAATGGATACAAGTTCGGAGTTGAAGGTGGTGTCTACCCGAAAGAAGAGATGGATAAGATAATCCCTCCATTCAAAGCAATGATAGAGAAAGAAGGAGCTGCAGCCGAGTTAAGATCACTTTTGGATTCTGTCGAACAGGAAAAAGTAGAAGAAGTTCTCCATAATCATAATCTTGCAAAGAGAGCTGCACTTGAAACCTACAGAGCATTTGTAATGCGAACAGCACACGCCGACTCATCATTCACACTGCCTTTTGGCGTTGCAATAGATTTCAACGGCTCCGCAAGAGCGGCATCAATTGATATGCCATTCCTGAGAAGCCATGATGCGAAAATCTGGGCCATCAACTCATCTCCACGCCAGATTGAGCACGCAATAGTACCAGAGGGAGAAAACCTTGAATGGGTCCGGAAGACTCTGGAAGAAGTACATAGCAAAGATCCGTCTTTCATCATCGGATATATGCCGGATAATGATGGGGACAGGGGCAATTTCGTCTATACAGATAAGAAAGGAAAGGCAAGAATCCTGAGTGCGCAGACAGTATTTGCACTTGTTGCAGTCATCGAGCTTTCCCATGATGCAATGATGGGCAAACGTAAAATCGCAATTGCTGTGAACGGGCCAACATCCCTCCTTATCGATGAGATTGCAGGCAAAATCGGGGCAGAGGTTTTCCGCTCGGATATCGGAGAAGCAAATGTTGTCACACTGTCCCAGATTCTCAGAGAAAAAGGATATACCTGCCGCGTTTGCGGAGAAGGAAGCAACGGAGGGAATATAACCTATCCTGCAAAAGTCCGAGATCCAATGAACTCCCTCATGACATTTGCCAAGCTATGGTCTGTCGAAGGGCTTTATGCATTCGTGATGGAAAAACTCGGGAAGAAAGCAGACTCGGAGCCTTCACTGCATTCCGTAGTCTCTGCACTTCCTAAGTACATTACAACATCCGCATTCTCCAAAGAAGCTGTAATGCATATCAGCAGTACGGACTACAACAAGCTCAAAGCCGAATACGAGGATATACTCCAGTATGAAGGAAACGGAAGGATGCCAAAAGCCTTCTCAAGGTGGGAAGTCAGGCAGTACGAAGGTTCCGAAGAGGATGTTGGGATCGGTACAGAACATCGCGCTCCAGACTCAACGGGCGGACTGAAGGTCCAATTCTACGACGAAGATGGTAAAGCCACAGGCTATCTATGGCTCTCGAAATCGAGGACAGAACCTGTAATCAGGACAATGGTCGATATAAAAGGAAGCGACATGAAACTGCATGACGAACTGCTCTCATGGCAGCATGAGATGGTAAAGCGTGCAGATGAGAGAGTCCTGAACAAGTGAGAATCAGCCGGGGAAAACTTCCTCGGCTTTCTAAAAAACAGATGAATCCTGCAAAAAGAAAACCGAGGGGCGTTATCCCTCGGCGTTTGTTGATGAACTGTAGTTAAGGCCTTTTTGTACAACAATTCATTCTGCTCCGTAATCCTCCTCCGAGAAGAATCACACAGCTCCCTTGTCCTTGAGAAGGTTGACAATATATGTCTTCTTTGCGTTCTTTGCGTAATCAAGAACGGAATGTCCCTGATAATCGCGAGCGTTGATATCAGCACCAGACTTGATAAGCTGGGTTGTGATTTTTGTCTCGTCATTGCTGTTTACTGCCATGATGAGAGCTGTCTCACCGAGGTAGTTCCTTGCATCGATGTTTGCTCCAGCTTCGAGAAGAGCTTCGATGACCTTTGGATTCTTTGAGCTGTTTGCTGCAAGATGGAGAGCATTTGATCTGTACTTTGGCTCAGCTTCATGGATATCCGCGCCAGCTTCGATAAGTGCCTTAAGAACAGCTACGGAATGATTGTACTGAGCTGCAAGCATTACAGGAGTAAGTCCCCACTCATTATGTGTGTTGATATCAGCTCCCTTATCGAGAAGTTCCTTGATATCCCTTGCCTTCGTTGCGCTGATAGCCGCAGCGAGAAGCTTTTTGTTGATAGTCTCAGATGTTTTTGCCATTTCTAAAATAACCTCCATGCCATGGTAATTAGGATAATGTCGTGAAAAAAACATATTGTAAAGAGGAAAATCATTGTTTTTATGAATATAAGTTTCTTTCGTTTAAAAAGTTAGGCATAACATTATGAAAATATTCAGATTTTTGCATCTCTCGGATTGTCAGTGTACAATCTCTATATGTTGAATGAGGAAATCATCAGGAAAGCACCAAAGGTGGAGCTGCATGAGCATCTGGACGGATCACTGCGCCCCAAGACAGTTCTCGAGCTGGCTGAAAAAAAAGGAATCCAGCTTCCTTCTGACACGGAAGAAGGCATCGCCGCATGGTTCTCCAAAGGCTCTGAAGAAAAATCCCTAACCCTTTATCTGAAAGCCTTCGACATCACAACAGCACTGATGCAGGACAAGGACAGCCTCAGGAGAATAGCAAGGGAGGAAATGGAAGATCTTGCTGCCGATGGTGTTGTATATGCAGAAATACGCTTCGCCCCTATCCTTCATACAAAAGAAGGGCTCAGCATGGAAGAAGTTGTGACGGCAGTCCTGGACGGGCTCTATGAAGGAAAGAAGGAAACAGGTACAGAATTCGGCCTTATCCTCTCCGCGATGCGCGACCAGAGCCCCGCGATTTCACTCAAAACCGCAGAGTTGGCAGTGGCCTTCTCGGAACGGGGAGTCGTAGGATTCGACCTTGCGGGAGATGAATCAGGCAATCCCGCGAAGAAACATATCAAGGCATTCGAATTCATCAGGGCACAGAATTTCAACATAACAATACACGCCGGTGAAGCTTTCGGACTGGAATCAATATGGCAGGCAATACAGATCTGCGGGGCACAGAGAATCGGGCATGGAACGCGGCTCACCGATGATATGACAATAAAAGATGGAGAAATCCAGAAAATGGGTTCGCTTGCACACTTTGTCCTGGATAAGAGAATCCCGCTTGAAATGTGCCTTACAAGCAATATAGGGACAGGAGCAGCCCCTAGCTATGCAGAGCACCCATTCCCCATATTCTTCCGCAACCATTTCAGAGTCTTTCTATCCACTGATAACAGGCTCATGAGCAACACCTCACTATCAAAAGAGCTGATTATTGCATCAAAGGAGTACGACCTTGATATCCACGATATCGAGAAAATAACGCTAAACGCGATGAAGAGCGCCTTCATCCATCATGAGAAGCGGCTGAAAATCATCTATGATGTTATAAAGAGGGGCTACAAAGAGCTCAGAGAGGAATACGGATTATCATGAGAACCAGGCCTGCCATGGCTTTATTCGCATCCTAATAACACAATACAGAGCAGCAAACAACAGGCCGAACAGATGGGTCATATGTGCAACAGATCCGCCATATGATCCCATCTGGCTGTAAAGCTCTATTATGAAATAAAGGATAACAAGCACAGGTGCCCTGACGGGGAATATACCGAAGAGATAAATTATTGCCCTTGGGTATAGAACAGAGAAAAGGAGCATTACCGCATACAGGGCTCCGGAAGCACCAAGAAGGATTGCATTTGTCCCCGTGAAAAGATAGACGAAGAAGCTTGCAATGCCGGAAAGAGTACCTGTCAGGAAGTAAAAAAGAAGGAACTCCCTTGTCCCTACTGTCCTCTCTACAGCTGTTCCGAAGATGAATAGTCCAAGCATATTAGAGAAAAGATGCCACATCCCGGAATGGGCAAACATATAAGTGACGAACTGCCAGTAATAATGCCCATAGATTATCGCAGAAGGAATCAGCGAAAGGATATACGTCAAAGCCGGATAAACCAGATATGCAACAAGATAGACAACACAGTTTGCAACAATCAGCATAAGTGTCGCATTTGAGTATGTATAACGGAATTTCCTGTTGATTATACTATTCATTAATTGAAAATAAGCAGGAAAAAAGTAATGGTCAAACCTGTATTAATCTGGAAAAATCTTCACAGTGTGTGAAAATTTTACACAGCAAATTTGGCATATTCCAAGAAATATATGAAATAAGAACAGTCAAAAGTTGGCACGGTACTTGCAATAAAGCTGTAGAGCAAACAGTTTTTTCAACAAACCTCCTTTTTAGTGTGTTCAAAGACGTCATTTGTTGGCGTCTTTGATTTTTTATAATCAAAATTTCCAAAATCTGTCCGGCTTGGCACGAATAATGCAACAAAATTAATACAGAGCAACAGTTTTTCATACCTCCTTTGCAACGTGTGAAAAAACTACACCGGACAGCACTCTCCCACCCCATAAGCTGCCCGGTGATTTTTTTATAAATGTCCTGTTTCCGACCCAAAAGACGCAAGCGTGGCATATCAAAGCCTTTGTAATAGCAACCTTTTTCACTAGTATGCACCACCCTCTTTTAAAGCCTTTTTCCTGCTTGAAATTCATAAGAAGCCATAGTCGCCACTATTCCATTTGACCATATTAGGCACTGCGTATAGACTCACACCATGGCCAATTCAAGAAGAGATAAAGCAGATTCCTATACACAGAGAGCCCACAAGGAAGGATATCCGGCAAGATCTGTCTATAAACTGGAAGAGATAAACGCATCCGCACACCTTATAAAACCAGGAGACAGCGTGCTTGATGTAGGAGCGGCTCCCGGTTCATGGACGCTATACACTCACAGAGAGCTTATTAAAGGAAAAGGAAAGATTGTATCGGTAGATTTGAATCCACTATCCCTGGATCCAATCCCTCCTACAGTGACAGAATTCACAGGGGATGCTTTCTCCAAGGAAATCAGGGCAAAACTCGTAGAAGAAGGGCCATACGATGCGATAATCTCCGATGCCGCTCCGATGACCACAGGCAACAGGATTGTCGATACGACAAGGTCCGAATACCTTGCAGAACAGGTGGTGCTGCTTGCAGAAGAGCAGCTGAAGACACATGGAAACATGGTGATAAAAATCTTCCAGGGCGGCGGAGAACAGGAAATACTCAAAAAGATGAGGACAATCTTCGCGAAAGCAAAAGCCTTCAAACCGAAGGCTTCAAGAGATGACTCTTTCGAGATTTTCCTAATTGGGCTGGACAAGAAATAATCAACCCTTATCCAGCTGCACAACAAGCTGGTTATAAGGCATATCTATGCCATTTGCCCTTAGAGTATCCAGAAGCTCGCCATTGAATCTCCAGTACACAGTCCAATAATCGGAAGGACGTACCCATGGCCTGACATAGAAGATGATTGCAGAATCCGCATATGACCCGACCTCCACCATAGGAGCAGGATCCGGGAGAATCTCTGGATATTTCTTGATAAGTGCTTCAAGCACTTCTTTAGTCTTCTCTATATCATCCGTATAGCGAACAGAGACCGTCATATCCAGACGGCGCTTATCTGTATAGGAAGCATTGAGGATGGTATTATTCCAGACGTAATTATTGCTGACTGTGTATTTCTTATTATCTGCGGTCGAAAGGGTGACACACATCAAATCCATATCCACGACAGTCCCTGCAACACCATCCTGCCCTATCTCAACCCAGTCCCCGACTCTGAATGGATTGTTGATTGCTATCATGATTCCGCTGAAAAGGGAGCCTATGGACTCCTGAAGCGCAAAGCCAAGCACAACACCTGTTATCCCAAGGCCGGCAAGCACGGGGGTGAGATCTATACCGAATGCCCCAAGGATAGCAACCACAGCTATTATCCAGACAATCACATTGATTATCCTGATAACAAGCGATGCCATTATCGGGGTAAATTTGGGTTTACGCTCCGGGATTCTGGAAAAGAACTTTCTGACAACGGATGTTACAACTTTCGCTGCAATGAAAATGCAGACTGCAACGATAACAGACACAGCAATCCGGGGAATGTGGAATGCCGAGACGATTTCCGACACTGCATCCTCAACTCCAGAACTGGCTGCAGAAGATTCCAGCAAAAGCATAAGCCCTCCTTAAAACTAATGGGCGGAAAACCCGCCCATTATTGTATCACAGATGGAAGCACCATCAAGAAAGGAGCTTCGTAAGATTAGCAGCAAATGCCGCCGGATCGGATGGCATTACACCTTCCTGAAGAAGTGCCTGATCAAGGATCACGCTGCTGAGAGCCTTAACATAATCCTCGTCGCTACTGTTCTCGATTTTCGCGATAACAGGCGAATCTGGATTGATTTCAAGAAGCGGCTTCACCTCCGGCATCTCCCCGCCCATCTGCTTCATCAGACGCTGCATCTGAACGGAAGGATCATCATCGCCAAGGATAACTGCAGCAGGGGATGATGACAGTCGCGACGATATGACAACATCCTTGACCCTGTCACCAAGAGCATTCTTGATTTTCTCTGCAACAGGCTTCTTCTCCTCTTCCTTCGCCTTATCCTCTTCGCTCTTCAGATCATCGAGAGCTCCGGCCTTATTTATAGCCCTCAGAGGTGTTTTATCATACTCACCTATCGTGGAGACAACGATATCGTCGATATCATCGCCCATTATGAGAACCTCATAACCCTTCTCACGATAAGCCGCTACCAGAGGAGAAGTCCTGAGAACATCCTCCTTACCTCCAGAGATGTAGTAGATAGCCTTCTGACCATCCTTCATCCTGGACTTATAATCCTTCAGCGAAACATAGCCATCTTCCGTGCTGCTCTTATACCTGACAAGCTCCAGGAGCGTATCGCGGTTAGCATAATCGGAATAAAGGCCTTCCTTGAGTGGTCTGTTATACTCTGCGATGAATTTGGCATATAGCTCTGGATTATTCTCCGAAATCTTCTTGAATTCACCGAGGAGCTTCTTGACGGATGCGCTTCTAATCGAAGCCATTACCCTGTTCTCCTGAAGAATCTCCCTTGATACATTCAATGGAAGATCCTCGCTGTCGATGATACCGCGGACGAAGCGGAGATATGTAGGCAAAAGGTCCTTGTCATCATCCGTTATGTAAACCCTCTTAACATAGAGCTTCACCCCCGGACGATAATCAGCATAGTACATATCGAAAGGAGCCTTTGCCGGAATATAGAAGAGCGTAGTGTACTCCGTAGTACCCTCTGCCTGTGTATGGATATAGAAGAGAGGATCCTCGCTGTCGTAGAAGGTATTCTTGTAGAATTCCTTGTAATCCTCATCCTTTATCGATGACTTCGGTCTCTTCCACAGGGCAGATGCGGTATTTATCTGCTCGCACTTATGCTCAGTGGTCTTGAGAGCATTTCCATTCTCATCCTTCTTTTCGTTGTCATAATGGACCTGGTCGTACTCAAGATAAATCGGATACGCAATGTTATCTGAATACTTCTTAATCAGCGTCTCAAGCTGCCAGCGATTAGCAAATTCCTCGCCTTCCTCATTGAGAGTAAGGATTATCGTAGAGCCCTGTCCATCGCGCTCTGCTTCCTCGATTGTATATGATGATTCACCATCTGATTCCCATTTCCAGGCCTTGTCCTCCCCGGCTTTCCTGGAAATTACCGTAATCTTCTTTGCAACCATGAAAGCAGAATAGAATCCGACGCCGAACTGCCCGATAAGGTTTGAATCCTTCTTCTGGTCTTCTGTAAGAGAAGCGAGGAACTTCCTCGTTCCAGATGATGCGATTGTTCCAAGGTTATCATTGAGATCGGTTTCATTCATACCGATTCCATTATCTTTTATAACAAGAGTCCTGGTTCCTTCCTCTGTGAAGGAGATATCAATCCGTGGGCTGAAGGAGAAGCCTTTAAGCTTCTCGTCGGTAAGGGAAAGATACCTCAGCTTGTCTATAGCATCGGATGCGTTCGAGATAAGCTCTCTGAGAAAGATTTCCTTGTTTGAATATAGTGAATGAATAATGAGGTGCAGTAAATCAGCAACCTCGGTCTTGAATTTTCTGCTAGACATAATTCCCTCCCTAGGGTTTACCAAACTGGAAGATACTAACACTGGAGAGAATCGGCAATACGGCAATGGAAAAACCGGAGATAGGCGTATACAATCATTGGTATGGATTTCTCAAAACCCGATAACGCACGGACAATAAACAGGCTCAAGGTCCTGTCGGAGCTCAGGAAGGGGGAATGCTCAAGGGCAGAGCTCTCCAGACGGCTCGGGATAAACAAAGTCTCCATCGGAGATATGATCCAGGATATGATTGGCGAAGGCCTTGTCACAGAAGGGAAAAAGGATATGTCAGCTCCAGGCCGTCCAGGGACGCTTGTCTCTATAAACCGGTCAGCAGGTAGAGTTTTTGCTTTCGACCTGCGTCCCCGCTCTGTATCAGTCTCTGTGTCAGACACCCTGGGCCATGTCCTGAGATTCGAAAGATTCCCTAGAAACGAAGATGCCGAGAAGAACATAAGGCACGCTGTAGAGAAGATGAGCGCGGGAAGCGATGCAAAGATATTCGGCAGCGCTGTCATCTCATCCGACGACACATTCGATACATCATTCTTCCCGAAACCTATTCTGATGGTACCAAGGGCAATGGCAGAAGCTGAAGCAGAGATTGCAAAGACAGAGCACCTGGACGGATTCCTGTTCCTCTCCTGGTCAGATACTTTCGATGCAGCACTCTACAAAGGAGAGATAATACCTCTGCCGACACTTCCCCATATGAAAGCACAGAAGGATGGAATCTGCTCCTGTGGCGGCAAAGGCTGTCTGGAGGTCGCAGCATCCGGGAAAACATTGATGGAAAGAACTGGCGCGCTCTCTGTAAAGGATCTTGTGAGGAATACAGGATATGCAGCTGCGGTAAAGGAAGCGCTCAGGCCTATAGCTGTGGCACTTTCAGAAGCTGTCCAGGCAACATCTGCAGACAGCGTCATGATTACAGGAGAGCTCTCGGCCCTCCCGGATTCCGCATATGCCTATCTGCAGAATCTGCTATCATCGCTCCTGCCTCCTTCGAGAAATGTCATAGTATACAGAGCGCTTTCCGGAGAGAACGGAACCAGGGAAGGTGCAGCAATCGCAGCGCTGGATGTATTCTTCTACAGGACACAGCTTCTCAGGAAGCTCAACGCACTGCAGAATTACTTCTAGACATTATGGCTTCTTCCAGTTGAGCGGAGGATTATATAAGTGAACAACAGGACCAGATAGATGAAATAAAGGGGAGATGGTCCCGCGATTATATATGAAAGTATCCACGAAAGAGCTGTAAGAAGCACTGCAATGGCAAGCGACACAAGCCTGTTGAGCGGTGCTTTATATGCATTGCGGATAGCAGCTGCCGCAGTGAACAGAATCATTACGACAACAAGTATTACCATAAGCCGGATCATCCATGGGTGCATCGGCTCATCCATTATATTGCGCGATTGAGAGGACTGGTTTCCAGCGGGGAAAATCCTCGAAGGCGTTTCCTCTGCATTGCCTGAAACCGGGATAACATCACCTTC
This sequence comes from uncultured Spirochaetaceae bacterium, assembly GCA_944392705.1. Taxonomy (GTDB): domain Bacteria; phylum Spirochaetota; class Spirochaetia; order Sphaerochaetales; family Sphaerochaetaceae; genus Ornithospirochaeta. The sequence continues at coordinate 10,917 of CALXXO010000008.1, read as the reverse complement.
TGAATCATCCGGCTCTGCAGGTGGTTCTATAACAGCCGTACTCTCTTCCTCAACCGGTGGAAGCGGAATCACAACAGGCTCCTCTTCACTGGCAATCTCCTCGCTCTCGGAGACCTCTGGAGACGGAGTATCAACAGTTTCAGGAGCTGCAGGGACCTCCTCTGGCGCCAAAGGAGCTGTTTCCTCCGTTTGAACAACAGGCGCTTCTGGCTCTTCGATAGCTTCCGGAATTTCAACCTCTTCCGTCTCCTGCCTTACAGTTTCAGGAGTCGGAAGAACTATCTCCGCCCTTTCCTCTTCAACACCTGTAGGACTCTCTGCAAGGGCCTCCATAAGCGATTCAGTGCGGTCCTTCGGTCCAACGAAACTACCGCCTGATGTTGCACAGGCGGTTATGAATAGCGGAACTAAAACCAGAAGCAATGCAAATACTTTTCTCATTGAACTGCAATTCAATATCTATCAGTAAATAAACGTGGTTGCAAGCACTGTCTGGATTCTTCTTGCAAACTACACAGTAGCCTTTTTTCTCAGAGAATACGTGGTCGTCGTCTCAAACGGCTTTCCAGGCTCTGTGTATGAGCCGGGGAAATCCTTCTGATTTGGGAAATCGGGGAAGAATTCAGTCTCCAACGCAAGGCCCTGGAATGGGAACAGCATCTTGCCGCCCTTAGCTGGCACATCGGAAGAAAGGGAGGAAGCCGTATAGAACTGCACAGATGGAAGATCCGTAGTCATCTCAAGGATATAATCATCGCCTTCCACAACAACCCTCTTCTCATCTCCGAATATGAAGCAATGGTCATAAGCGCCATCATTGCGGGAACCTACAACCGCAGGTGTACGGAAATCAAAGGCTGTACCTTCGACAGACTTTCTCTCGACAGGAATGAGCACATCATTAACAGCAAGGTACTCAGGACAGGTCAGCATGACCTTATGATTCTTAATATCGCCGCAACCATTGAGATTGAAATATGCATGGTTTGTGACATTAACCGGGCACTTCTTATCGCTATCTACATAGTAGTGCAGAGAGAGGTCTCCTTTATCTGTGAGCGTGTAGGTTATCTCGGCATGATGATTGCCTGGGAAACCTCCAGCTTCAGGAGATTCCAGGGAAAGCTTTACGCTGTTATCAGTGGTTTCATCGATCTTCCAGAATTTCGATCCGAAGTTCTTGGATCCTGAGTGAAGATTATTGGGTCCATTATTCTTCTCAAGAACATATTTCCTTCCATCCATCCCGAAGGTTGCATCTGCAATTCTGTTTGCATAAGGGCCCACAACCTCCGAAAGGTGTCCTGGAGCTGTAAGATATGGCTCGTAGCTGTCATAACCTAGTACTATATCCCTGTCTTTGTGAGAGAACGAATGGAGTATAGCTCCATAAGTATATATAGATGCCCTGTAATCGCCGGCAGTGATTACAACTTCCGAGACTTTATCATCGATTTTCCTGATTTCGGTCATTTTCTTCTCCTGAAGGAGAATTATATCAGAAAAGAAAGGCCGTATGAGAGAAAAAAAATCACCGCTGGAGCAAACCAGCGGCAAACCTCCTTGTTCCCACTTTTTGAATAATGAGAGCCATCAGGGAAGCTGCTGGGTCTATCAGTCTTCCCATCACGGAAAGTATTCTCGCACGGAATTGACTGGAAATCAAATGAAAACTTAGCCTTTCAGCCAAAATTTTTCATATTCTTTTAACATAGCCGACGCAAACTCGAACAGATATACGCTTCAGTTGACATTATTTCACCGTGAACAGGGACAAGATATGAAACAATAGCTTCAGCTTCATTCTCCGATTTCTCATTCAGTCCGGATACAGCATCTGAAAGATACACAAAAGGGATTCCTTCATCTATCAATGAGAATACAGTGGAAAGTACACAGCATTCCGCCACAACCCCTGAAACGACTACCCTATCATATTCTTTTATTCTTGCAAGAAGACCTTCTGCATGAAGGGAGGAGTAAGTGCTTTTGTAAAAGATGTTGTTTTCATTCACATAAGGTTTGAATGCTGGGATGAGTTCATTCATCCAGGCGTTCTCGTTTATCTCCCTGTTCACAGCTGAGTATTCTTTCCATCGACCCTGAGGATTCTGGGGAGGTAGGAACATAGTAAAGGCTGAATCGATGCCGCTGCCGAGGAGTTTCAATATATTCTCCTCACATCTCTCGATACTGCCACAGGCCCAAGGCATGGCAGGTGTATAGACATTCTGCATATCGATAACAAGTAGAAGATCTCTCATATAAGCATTGTACTCCGATTGCTGGATTGGAGTACAATGAATGCAGAGGATTACTATGAGCGACAGAATGCCACATATAAGGCTTGATCGGAATATAAACACAAAGCTTGCGATACTTCCAGGCGACCCGGCGAGAGTCGAGCGCATTGCCAGGCATTTCACGGATGCAGAGGATTTCGGGATGAGCCGCGAATACAGAAGCATTGCCGGAACCTACAAAGGAACTAGAATCCTTGCGATGTCCACAGGCATGGGCGGACCATCTGCGGCAATCGCCGTGGAAGAGCTGGGAAAGCTCGGTGTCGAGTACATGATAAGAATCGGAAGCTCTGGATCTCTGAAGGAACATATAGGTATCGGAGACTTGGTTATAGTCACAGGTGCGATAAGAAACGATGGCACAAGCCGAGGATATATCGATCCAGAATACCCTGCGATTGCGGATTTCTCCCTTGTTCAGAGACTAAAGGAAAAGGCAGATGAACTTGGGATGAACCACTATCTTGGAATCTGCCGTAGCCACGACACAATGTACAGCGACAGGAATCCGGAGCTTTACAGGAAATGGGCTGCTACCCCGGCAATCGCGTCCGATATGGAGAGCGCTACTATACTTACAGTCGCATCGCTCAGGGGTCTTCATGCAGCATCGGTACTAAACACGGTCTCAGCTTTCCAGAGCGATGTACCATCATCTGTTGGAAAATACGCAGATTCGGAGAAACTTGCCATGACTGGCGAAGAGAATGAGATTATACTTGCTCTTGAAGCATTAAGGAGTGTTGTATGAACGGAAAAAGCATTTTCAGGACAAAATTCGACGTCGCTTCAATCGTTCTGATACCGGCGTGTATTGGAATCAATTACATAGGCAAGCTATTTGCTTCTGCTCTGAAACTACCTCTCTGGCTCGATTCAATCGGAACTTGTCTTGGAGCCTGCCTTGGCGGACCTATCATCGGAGGTATCTGCGGAGCTGCAAACAATCTTATTTACGGTCTTACAACCGGAGACTCCATCACATTGATTTATGCCCTCACAAGCCTTTTTATCGGATTCTTTGTCGGCATCATGGCAAGAGCGGGATTCATGAAGAGCTTCCCGAAATCAATAATCACTGCGCTTGTTGCAGGAGCTGTAGCTATTGTTATATCAACACCGCTGAACATCATATTCTGGGGTGGACAGACTGGAAATGTCTGGGGAGATGCAGCATTTGCAGCAGCACAGGCCGCGTCGCTTCCTCTCTGGTTCTCATCTCTTATCGATGAAATCATAGTGGATGTTCCGGACAAGATCATAACACTCATCCTTACCTTCATCATCTTGAAAGCTCTTCCTGAGAAACTTACAGCCCTCTACGATGCTTCAGATGAAGTGGAAAGGCTCGACTAGTGAAGAGTATCAGCCTTTATCGGGATAACGGAACATGGCTTTGCCGTGTCCACCCCTTCACGAAGCTGATGTATATTGCCGCAGCAATCATTGTCCCCCTCCTCCTGGGTACGCTATGGGCATATGCTGTGGCAATAGCGCTCGATATAGCCCTGCTTATCAGCGGCAAATCATTGAAGCGTGCAAGAGCTTTGATTATCTTCTCATTCACGATCATAGCGACAATATTCATCATCAAAGGACTTTTCGATGCTGATAACCTTACACCGCTCTTCTCCATCGGGTCGGTGGTGTTTTACAGGGAAGGAATGATGAAAGCGCTGAGGACGGGATGTGTGATTATCAATATGCTCCTGTCCTTCTCCATACTTGTGCTTACAACAAAACCCGAGGATATCGCGGATGAACTTGAACGCCACGGATTCTCCCCTCGCCTTAGCTATGTAATATCCTCTGTGTTCAGTATCATTCCACAGATGATGGGAACAATGGACACGATAACCGATGCACAGAGAAGCAGGGGAATGGAAACAGAGGGAAGCCTTATAAAAAGAATGAAGGCTTTCATTCCTCTGATCACACCTGTAGTAACCAGCTCTCTGATAAACACAAGGGAAAGGGCAATCGCACTCGAAGTCAGAGGATTCGGGGGAAAAGGAAAGAGAAGCTACTTAAAGGAATGGGAAAAGCATAGGGGTGACAAGCCAATGACTATCATCCTCGCCCTGATCATCGTCTCGGCAGCTGTATGGAGGGTTGCAACGTGGCTTATATAGAAATAAAGAACCTCAAATACCGCTATCCCAAAACAAAGGATCTCGCGCTGAACGGAATTTCCCTCTCGATAGAAAAAGGAAGCTTCACTGGGATAATCGGAAAAAACGGGTCAGGGAAATCAACGCTGGCCAGCGCAATAATAGGACTTGTTCCACAGTTCTACAAAGGCGCATATGGGGGCTCTGTGATAGTAGGCGGCCAGGATGCTGCAACAACACCAGTTTCAGAGCTCTCAAAAAGCGTTGGGCTTGTCTTTCAGAACCCATTCAACCAGCTTTCCGGAGCAAAAGACAGAGTATACGATGAGGTCTGCTTCGGGATGCAGAACTTCTCAATACCACCGGAGGAAATGAGGAAAAGAGCGGACAGCACGCTGGAGCGCCTTGGAATCTATGAGTACAGGGATAGAAACCCATTCGATCTTTCCGGTGGTCAGATGCAGCGTGTCGCAATAGCATCCATTCTTGTTCTTCAACCAGATGTTCTCATTCTCGACGAACCTACAAGCCAGCTGGATCCAGCAGGTTCCGAGGAGGTCTTCAGCGTCGTAGAGGACCTGAGGAAAAGCGGCATAACAATCATCATGATTGAACAGAAAATCGACAAAATCGCAAGCTATTCTGACTCGATAATCCTCCTCGATAAAGGAGAAGTGGTAGCATCCGGCACTCCTTCTGAAGTACTTTCCAGTACAATGCTGGAAAGCCATGGGGTAAAGGCTCCTGCCGTTACAAGGATTGCAAAGGCCCTTTCCTTCAGAAAACCCGATTCCTCCTACCCTGTCACAGTCTCCGAAGCGAAAGAACTGATGGATGGAAGGCTTTCATTCAAAGAAGTCCAGAGTACTCCATCACCGAAGGGAAATGAAGTATTCAGGCTTGAGAATATCTCTTTCGGCTATACACCGGGGCACGATGTAATCTCGGACCTGAATCTCTCTTTCGACAACCGCCCTACCGCTATAATAGGGCAGAACGGAGCTGGAAAGACCACGCTGGCAAAACTCATGAAAGGCCTTCTAAAACCAGGGAAAGGAAGGATACTTTTCAAAGGAAAGGATACAGCAGAAGCCACGGTTGCCTCCCTTGCTTTTTCAATCGGATATGTATTTCAAAACCCGGACGATCAGATCTTCAAGCCTAAGGTAATAGACGAGGTAATGTTCGGACCGCTGAATATAGGGATGAATCAGAAAACGGCAAGGGAAAAAGCTATGGCAGCTCTCGAGATGGTAAGGCTTGGAGACAAAGCCGAACGCAATCCCTACGACCTCGATCTTCACGAAAGGAAGATGGTAGCACTCTCCTCTGTGATAGCCATGGCCCCCGATGCGATAATCCTCGACGAACCTACTATAGCGCAGGATGATGAGGGGAAGGCGATGATCCGTGAAATAATAGGGAAACTGAGCGAGCAAGGAATGCTCGTTGTATCAATACTTCACGACATGGATCTCGTTGCAGACTCTTTCGAAAGAGTCATCGTAATGGCTGGTGGAAAGGTTCTGGAGGATGGAAATGCCAGAGAGGTCTTTGCAGCATCCGAATCGCTCGAAAAAGCAGGATTGGAGCTCCCGCACATCACAGCGCTCGGGAAAGCACTGGGGGCGGAAAGCATCCTGCTCGACGAAAACGAATTTCTGGAATCAGTCGTCAGAGTATAAGAAGAAAGTCCGTCTTTTCCGGAATCCTGACAGGGCGGACAGATTCAAAGTATTCAATGAGCAGTTCCTGCACATCCTGACTGTAACGCTCAAGGACAGAAGCTTTGCAGTATGATCCATAGCCACCAGTTCCTGTTGCACGATAACTATTGACAACCATCGTGAAAGCGTGATCGGGATTAGCCAGCAAATCGACACTGCCCAGCATCAGGCGGACAACCCTCTCCCCCAGAGGCTTCTTTATATCAAATGAATAGGAAACACCACGGTAGTAGTCGTAGTTATAATGTTCTTCCTTGGGGATTATAAACCTGTCGCTGATTCTGACCCGCCCATTCTCCACATCAAAATAGGAAGCGGATCTTTCCATAGCATCCTTCAAGATTTTCCCTGTCACCTTGAGTTTGAGGAGTGTGTTTGCAAAAGGATATGCCGATAGAAGCCCTCCCAATGTCACCTCGCCACCAAGGGTGACAGGATCATTGAAGAGAGACACTGCCGATACATCCGCTCCAGAAAACTTAAGCTGAACATCATTCAGGAAATCCGCAAGCGATGAGCCATGGACTGCACTTTCAAGCTTCGATGAATCCGCAAGATTTCCATCAACATACCCGATTGGCTCTGCAAGCGATGCAAGCACCTTTTCCTCTGTATCAGAAGGGATGCTTTCCATCTCCTTTTTCAAAGGAAGCGAAGCATCTGGTGTTATGATCTCAGCATCGATTGAACCATCCTTGCTGAATACAAGGTGGGCTGCGTGCATAGCCTTTGACCCTGTCTGCAGCGTAAGTGCCGTACCAATATGCTTCGGCTCTATTATCGCGTGCTGGTGGGCTGTGAGGAGAACATCAAAGCCGAGCTCGGCAAGCTCAGAACCCCTGTTCTCCTTTATATCCCCCTCCTCTTCTCCGAATCCTCCATGATAGATGCAGATTGTGAAATCCGGGGATAGCTTACGCCCTTCTTCAAGAGCTCTTGCAGCAGCTTCCACAGAGTCCGTTATTTCCAGCCCCTCAAGGTTCTCCTTGCTTTCCCATACATTGACATAGTCTGTAATGACACCTACGAAAAGCAGCTTCATCCCATCGGATGTTTCAATTACGGTGAATGGCTTTACCCCCAGTTCCCCTCTTATATCCCTCAGATTGGCGGCGACTTTATCGGCATTGAGGGATGTGAGGAAATCGCGGAGAGCATCATAGCCGAAATTGAAATCATGATTACCCGGTGTATATACAGAAAGCCCTGCCCTATTGAAAGCAACAGATGAAAGAAACGGCCTTATATGATTCTTCATCTCGTACCGGACCAGCGGTGAACCCTGAAGCACATCGCCACCATCGGCTATGACAGCACCTTCCTTGAAAGACGAAGATAGCGCCATATACCCCATATTCTTCCGCCCCTGAGAGATGTAATCAGTAGGATAGATATATGAATGTGTATCACTGGTGAAGTAAAGATCTGCCATATTATCCTCTCATCAACAACGTCCTGAGCCGGGAGGAGAACCACTCCACAATGAGGACAAGGACAACAAGACCAAGAAGTATTGCCCCTACATCATTCCACCTGTACGAGTTCATTGCGAAAATAAGCGGAGCACCTATACCACCAGCTCCGACAATACCAAGAACTGTCGCATCGCGGAGATTCATGTCAAAGCGGTAAATCAAAGTAGATGCAAATGAAGGCATGAGCTGCGGAATGATTCCATACCTTATTTTATCGAATGTATTGCAACCTGCAGCGGAAAGAGATTCCAGAATACCTTTATCGAGATCCTCTATTGTCTCAATGAACATCTTCGAAAGCATCCCTATCGAACATACAGACATGGTCAGAAGACCTGCAAATGCACCTGGACCTGTGACCATTATGAACATAAGTCCATAGACGAATGATGGTATCGTACGGATTGCCATTACAACCACGCGGAAAAGGACAGCGACGGGTTTCGGCACGATGTTTCCAGCGCCAAGGAATGCAAGCGGAATAGAGATTACTGCTCCGACAAGTGTTCCGAGGAAAGCAATACACATCGTTTCAAGCAGGAGATACGGAACACCATTGCTCTGGATGGTGAACAATATATCCGTAGTAGGATGCAGGATTCCAAGGACAATACCCTTGGCAACGGAAAGCCCGGAACCTCCTGTAGAATTGGACTCAAGGGCACTTCCCGACCAAAGCATAAGAAAGAGAGCTATCAAGGCTACGAATATAGAAGCTATCCACTTCTTCGGCTCTTTAGAAAGGGTCTCTGCAGGTGTAAGTTTAATCTCTGTCACAATCCCCTCCTCAAGTAAGCTTACTTCTGAGCCATGAGCTCAGCGTCTCAATGACAACAACGGCGACGAATAGCGCGATGAGTATCATACCAACCCTCGAGTATTCCCTCCAGCCAATCTTCTCGTTCAGGATAAGGCCAAGGCCGCCGGCACCGACATAACCGAGGATTGATGCGTAGCGTACATTTCCTTCGAAGCAGAAAAGGACTGTGGACAGAAAAGAAGGAAGCACCTGTGGCCATACAGAGTAGCGGATTGCCGAAAGCCTTCCCATCCCAAGTGCTTCAAGCGCTTCATGCGACCCCATATCTACAGTCTCTATCTGCTCATAGAGAATCTTCCCGCAGTATGCGAAAGTGAAGACTGCAATAGCCACTGTACCCGCAAGCGTTCCAAGCCCGAATACATAGGTAGCAATAAGTGCCACAACAAGAGTCGGCAGTGTCCTTACTACTGAAAAGAAGAACTTGAAGAATGCGGTGACTGCTTTCTGTTTCACGAGATTACTGCTGGACAGGACTGCGAACGGCACGCAAAGCACTGCACCTATTGCAGATCCAAGAAGACTCATCTTTATCGTATCCCAAAGTGGTGTCCATACCTGGGCCATATACGACCAGTCAGGTGGGAACATATCGAAGAGCATGACGAAGAAGTAGTTGATGCGCCTTACAAGAGTGGAAATCCTGAAACCTGTCACTTCTCCCGAAACGATGGTCGCAAGAAGGAGAATCAGAAGAACCATAGGAAGCCTCGACCGCTTCTCGTCCACTTTCTTCCCATTTGGGAGGGTGTAGCTATATGGCTTGAAGATACGGTCATAAATACCCAGCTCAGACCGCTTCATAACTCTCATCTCCATAAATAGCGGCAAGTGCTTTTTTATCAACAGCAGATGATGGGCCGTCGAACACTACCTGCCCTGCCCTCACTCCGATTACCCTGTCGCAGTACTCAAGGGCAAGCTCAACATGGTGGATGTTGATGATTACCGTAATCCCCATGTTCTTATTTATATTCCTGAAATCATCCATGACAGCCTTCGCTGTCACAGGATCGAGCGCTGCAACAGGCTCATCTGCAAGGATTATAGAAGGATTCTGAGCAAGAGTCCTGGCAAGAGCGACCCTCTGCTGCTGACCACCGGAAAGCTGGTCGACTCTTATATATGCCTTCTCGAGGATTCCAACTTTGTCCAGAGCTTCAAGAGCCTTGAGCTTATCGCTGCGCGGGAATATTCCGAGGATTCTCCTCCAAAGCGGAAGGTCGGGAACAAAGGCAGTAAGCACATTCCTTATAACACTCGTCCTTGTCACAAGATTGAACGACTGGAAAATCATTCCGATCTTTCTTCTGAGCTTTCTGAGTGCCTTGCCGGAGAGCTTGTTTACATCTGTGCCATCAACGGTAAGCACACCGCTCGTAATCGGATGCATCCTGTTTATCGCCCTGATCAAAGTCGATTTGCCAGCTCCGGAGAGCCCTATAATCGCGACAAACTCACCATCGGAAATGGTGAGATCAACATCTTTAAGCCCTACTGTACCGTTTGGGTAAATCTTTGTTACATCTTTGAAAATAATCATCTTTCAGAACTCATATGGCGGAGAGTTGCCCCTCCGCCGGGAAGGTGTCATACACCTGAATTTCTCATGATTTCCTGAGCAACTCTCTCATTATCGTAATCAGAGGACTTTGCTGGAAGGTATCCAGTGTGGCTGTAGATTGCGATGACAGCCTTTCCTTCCTCTGTCTTGTTGAGGTTCATGAATGCTGTCTGAAGAGCTGAAACAAACTCCGGAGTGATGGTAGGACTTGTCTTTGATACACATACTGTGTCGTTGTAAATCATCGGTGTTACACCAATTAAATCTGTCTCTGTCCAAATATCCGCAGTGCGTCCGAATGTTGTTGTCCAGTCGCCCTCGTAATCCCTTCTTGCATCTGCGAATGTACAGAGCACATCAACCTGACCGGAAGCAAGGCGGGCAAATGCTGATGGATAGGAATCCACCTGTACAGTGTGCTGCAGATCACCGATTGTCTTTCCATCATAGTTATTCATAAGCCAGATTGTAGGATAGACATAACCTGCAGAGCTTGTTGAGCTCATCACTGCCCAGTTGGCTGAATCGAGGTCCTCCCATGTGAGGGCTTCACCAGCATTGACCTTTGCAGCAAGTTCCTGTCCTTTTGCTGAAGGTCCTGCGATAATGAGCGCACGATAACCTACTGCCTGGTTTGCACTGGCTGTGATAGGCTCATTCTCATTCCATACCCTTGGATCATCGCTATCGACGGAAAGACCATCGCGGGTTGCTGTAAGGATTACATCACAGCCATCCTCATAGAGGATGTATGTATTTGCAGGCATACCTACTGCCACGTCTGCAGTTCCTGCAGAGAGTGCGATACCTACAGCCTCATAATTTGTTCCGACTGAGATATTTACATTCTTAACATCGTAGCCAAGTGCAGCAAGCTCTGTTGTCAGAAGGTTCTTCAGAGGTTCTGTCACCACAAT